>JAUXFZ010000138.1 GCA_030622585.1 Myxococcales bacterium | reverse complement strand
TCGCGGCAGGACCTGGCGGAACGTGCGAGGGGTGTGTCGATACAGCGTTTCGCCGGTCCGGCTTTCGATGCGATCGACGATGGCCGCGTACGGCATCTTGCCCTCATTCGCGATGGTCGAAGCCACCAGGGCCCCATGGAGTGGCGACATCTGGCTGTGCCAAAAGCCAGCCGCCATCCGGGCCCGCTCCAGCCTGCTGTCCGGCACATCCACCGGGCTCGGCATCGTAGGCAGATCGAACGGCAGGCGCTGGCCGAACCCGAACGCGGACACGTATTGCGTCATCCGTGCCTCATCGATATGCCGATCGGCGAGCTTGGCGAACACCGCGTTGATCGAATAGCCGAGCGCATCGGCCATCGTCGCGCACCACCGGTCGCGTTTGGGGCTGTCGACCAAATCGGCCGCTACCAAACCGCGCATGCCTCCGCCGTAGCAGACCGAGGTCGAGCTCTTCACTCCCGCGTCCAACAAAGCCGACGCGGTAATGATCTTGAAGACCGATGCGGCAGGCGGGCCCGAGTCGGTCAAGACGCGCGCGCTATCGCCCTTCCCCGCCTCGTAACCCACATAGGCGAGCACTTCGCCGGTCTTCGGATCGATGGCGACGAGTCCGCCGGCCGGCACGTCGTACCGGCCGAACAAGCTGCGAACATGAGACTGAAGGTCATGGTCGACGGTCAGGACCGCGCGCGTTCCGTCACGCCGCGGAACCACCCAGCCGTCGGCCCCAGGTTTGGCGTTCGCGATGTCGATATCCGCAAACGGGGGGGCAACCACCCTCGCGACGTTCGTCGACGTTCGATGGGCGGAGGGTGGACTCGCCGTCAGAGCCAAAGGCGTTCCGAGGACCAGAGCGAGGCTCGCCAGCCCCCACAGCCAGGAGTGAGAAATTAGGTCGCGCACGCGCCCACGCTAGGGAACCCTCTCGTGGCCGTCAATAAACCAATCAGTCCGCTATGACTGCAACCGCATGTCGTTGATTTAACGCCATCGGTCAGCCCGCGTTATATTGGGGAGGTGAGTGTCAAGGACCAGACGCCGAGCGCCAGCCAGACCGTCCTGACGGAGGTCGCGGAGGCGCGCGCGCCGGCGCAAGGCGACGACAGCGGATGTCTGGTCGTGATCTACGGACAAGAGATGGGCCGCCGCGTCCGCGTCACCACTGAACCCTTGGTCATCGGGCGCTCACCCAAGTGTGAGATCCAAGTCGATCAGGAAAGCGTCTCGCGCAACCACTGCCGGATTCGCTTTGAAGGCGGCGCCTTCTTGGTTCGCGACCTCGGGTCGACCAACGGGACCTATGTCAACGACGACCTGGTGCACGACGATGGAAGACTTCGCCACGGTGACCAGCTCAAGGTGGGCCGGACGATCCTAAAGTTCATCGTCGGCGACAACGTGGAGGTGGAGTACCACGAAGAGATCTATCGGTTGATGACGACCGACGGGCTCACGCAGCTTCACAACAAACGGTACTTCGACGAAATGCTCGACCGCGAGGTCGCGCGGGCCAAGCGCTACAAGCGTAGCTTTTCGTTACTCGTCTTCGACATCGATCTCTTCAAGAACGTCAACGACCGGTTCGGTCACCTTGCTGGCGACGCGATACTGCGTCAGCTCGGAGCGGTCCTGTTGGGCAGGCTTCGGGTCAACGACGTGCTGGCGCGCATTGGCGGCGAGGAGTTCGCACTGATCACCCCCGAGGTTGGCCTCGACGGCGCCAAAGAGCTCGCGGGTAAGATCAACCGCCTGATCGGGGACACGCGATTCGAGTTCGAAGGCGTGCGGGTCAACGTCACGGTGAGCGTGGGCGTAGCCGAATGGCAGCCACACTACGAAGACCCTGCTGATGTGTTGAAGGCCGCCGACGACAAGATGTACGAGGCGAAACGCAACGGACGCAACCAAGTCTGCGCCTAGGGGGCGCAGCCCCGAGGTGCCGAAGGCAGGCTACGGGGCCAAGCTACGTGGCGCCGACCGCACTTTGCGTGGCAGACATGCGACGAGCTCCATGAAGGCTGTCGCGATCACCCGAGGCGACGCGCCGGTCTGCCGACCCGTTCGCCGCGGGTAGTGACGGACTGCGCACTCCGCCACGCTGAGCTCCAAACGACGCGCCTCGAATAGGATCTCGGCGCTGATGAGGGCACCATGACTTCGAAGCTCGCTCGACCCCAGCAAGCTCTGTGGCACCAGCTTGAACGCGCAGTTCACATCGCGCACGCGCAAGCCGAAGACGCGGTTCACCAGGGCCGTCCAGGATCGACCCCACAACCGACGCCACCAGCCGTCCTGTCGATGCGTCCGATACCCCGCCACCACGTCGTGCTCGCGCAGCAACTGGATGGCCACCGGAAGGTCTTCCAAGTCGAATTGCCCGTCGCCGTCGGTCAGGAAGACGTAGTCCATCGCGGCTCGGGTGAGTCCCGAACGGACAGCAACCCCGTATCCGCGGTTCTCTGGATGAGGCACGATCTTCAGCTCGGGGATCGTCTCCGCGAGCGCTCTCAATATCTTTGCCGTGCCATCCGTGCTGCCGTCGTCGACGACTATGATCTCGAGCTCCGAGGCAAGGCGGCGCCCTACGTCGACGGCCTGCCCGACCACGCGCGCGATATTGCCTTCCTCGTTGAAACACGGGACCACAACCGACAAACGCATCGCGTCGAGCCTAATTCGGGGACCCCCCAGCTTCAATCCACTTCAATCGACTAAATCCCCCGACCCGCTCGACGTCCTCGGCAGGCACCGTCTGGGAGACCCTTGCCAGGGAAAAGGTGCGTGGCTATGTTCGCCCCAGGACTGAAAAAACTTCGGTTCTCACGGAGTTGGAGTAGAACACGAGCATGAGCGACGAAGAGGAAACAATCACATCGATACCGCCCCCCGAGTCGGGCGAAATCGAGTTCGGTGACGAGCTCCCCGTGCTTCCGATCCGGAACGCCGTGCTCTTCCCAGCCGCTGTCGCACCCTTCGACGTGGGCCGCGAGAAGTCAGTTGCGCTCGTCGAGGACATCGAAAACCTCGATCAGCCGATCATCGCGATCATCGCCCAGCGGGATCCGTCCACCGACGATCCCGACCAAAACGACCTCTATCCGGTCGGTGTCGCGGCCCGCGTGCTCAAGGCGCTCAAGCACAGCTCCGGCAACTACAGCCTCATTCTCCAAGGCCTAGTGCGAATCCGCCTCGAGCAAGTGGTGACGACCGAACCATACCTTCGCGCTCGCGTCTCGCGCCTCGACGAGCCGGAAGACGAGGACGTCGAAAGCGAAGCGCTCGCGATGAGCCTCCGCGACGTTGCAAAGCAGGTCATCCATCTCATGCCTGAGCTGCCTCGCGAGGCCGGGTCGCTGATCGACTCCATTCAGGAACACGGCCAGCTCGCCGATTTGGTCGCCGCAAACCTCGATGCCCCGGTCGATGAAAAGTCGGAGCTCCTCGAGACGCTCGATGCGAAGGAACGGATTCGCAAGGTCCTGCGCCTGCTCACCCGTCAACTCGAGATCCTCAAGATGCGGGAGCGAATCAACTCGCAAATCAAAGAGGAGATGGGCAAGAACCAGCGCGAGTACGTCCTGCGCCAACAGCTCAAGGCCATCAAGGAGGAGCTGGGCGAAGACGAAGGCGATCAGGGCGACCTCGATGTCCTCGACGAGCGTTTGGCCAAGGCGAACCTGCCGAGCGAGGCCGACGACGTGGCCCACAAGCAGCTCAAGCGCCTGAGGCAAATGCAGGTTGGCTCGGCGGAATACACCGTCGTTCGCACCTACATCGACTGGATTCTCGACATCCCGTGGACCAAACAGACCACCGACAGCGTGGACATCGCAGCGGTGCGCAAGGTGCTCGACGAGGACCACACCGGCCTCGAGAAGGTCAAGAAGCGCATCGTCGAATACCTGGCCGTCCGAAAGCTCAAGGCCGACAAGAAGGGGCCGATCCTGTGCCTCATCGGACCACCCGGTGTCGGTAAGACCTCGCTGGGCCGTTCGGTCGCGCGTGCAGTCGGACGCAAGTTCCATCGCATTAGCCTCGGTGGCGTCCACGACGAGGCGGCGATACGCGGTCACCGGCGCACCTACGTCGGCGCGCTCCCCGGCCAGGTCATCCAGGGGATGAAGAAAGCCGGCACGATCAACCCGGTGTTCATGCTCGACGAGATCGACAAGGTTGGGCACGATTTCCGTGGCGACCCCGCAGCGGCACTGCTCGAAGTCCTCGACCCAGAGCAGAACGACACCTTCAGCGACCACTACCTCGAGATTCCGTATGACCTCTCGAAAGTGATGTTCATCGCGACGGCCAACGTCGGCGACACCATCCCCGCGCCGCTTCGAGACCGCATGGAGATCATCGAGATTCCGAGTTACACGCGCCGCGAGAAGGCCGACATCGCGCGCGTCCATCTCGTGCCGAAGCAGCTCGAGGAGCACGGCATCAAGCCCGAGCAGGTCACGCTCGGGGATGCGGCCATCGAATCGATCATCGATCACTACACCCGTGAGGCCGGCGTTCGTAACCTGGAGCGTCAAATCGCAAGCGTCATTCGTGGCGTGGCCGTGAAGGTGGCGGAAGGCGAAAAAGGGCCTTGGGCCATCTCTGACGAGGAATCGCTGCGGCCTTACCTCGGCGCGCCTCGCTTCATCTCGGAGGTGGCGGAGCGCACGGCAGAAACCGGCGTCGCGACCGGCCTGGCCTGGACATCCGTGGGCGGTGAGATCCTCTTCATCGAATGCACCAAGATGCACGGCACGGGCAAGCTTCAACTCACCGGCCAGCTCGGCGACGTCATGAAGGAGTCCGCACAAACGGCGATGAGCTACGTGCGAACGCGCGCCAAGGCGTTTGGAATTGCCGAGGACTTCCTCGAAAAGGCCGATGTCCACATCCACATCCCCGCGGGCGCCATGCCAAAAGACGGGCCAAGCGCCGGCGTCACGATGATGACCGCGATTGTCTCGCTGCTGACGGGCATCCACGTACGTCACGACGTTGCGATGACCGGCGAGATCACACTACGCGGCCGCGTTCTTCCGGTTGGCGGCGTCAAAGAGAAGGTGCTCGCTGCCCACCGCGCCGGAATCAAGCGCATCATTCTTCCCGAGCGCAACGTCGCCGACCTCGACGAGATTCCGGCCGAGGTTCGGGAAACCCTCGAGTTCATCCCGGTGTCCAAAATGGACGCGGTTCTTGCGAACGCACTCCTGGACCCTGACCGCCTAGAGCTCAACCTCAGCGATCCGCGTCCAGACAAGGGCGAATCCGAAGCAGTTCAAGCATCCCCGTAAGGAGTGTTCGCGCTCCGTTTGGGCGTGGTAATGTCCGCGCATGGGTGAGATCAAGACTACCGTGCTTGGTGCCGGCTCGTGGGGGACGGCCCTAGCGAAGCTCCTTGCGGACCAAGGGTATCCGACTCGGCTTTGGGCGCGCCGCAAGGCAATGGCCGAAGCCATTCAGAGTGATCGGGAGAACCAGGCCTATCTACCTGGGTTCGCACTCCCCGACACGCTCGAGTCCACCTCCGATCTCGAATACGCCCTCGATGGGAGCGACCTCATCGTGTGTGTCGTGCCGACTCATGGGTTGAGAGAGGTGCTCAAGGAGGCGGCGCCTCTGTTCGGAGCGAAGGCGCCCATCGTCAGCGCGACCAAGGGCATCGAAATCGACAGCCTCATGCTGGTTTCAGAGGTTTTCGAAGACATGCTTCCCGCGCCCCAGCACCCACGGCTCACCTACTTGGGCGGTCCGAGCTTCGCCAAGGAGGTCGCTGCGTGCCTCCCGACCGCGGTCTCGGTCGCGGGGCACGACGCCGCCGCGGTGGCGGCCACGCAAAAGGCGTTCACCACCGATCGCTTCCGTGTCTACAGTACGGAGGATGTCGTCGGTGTAGAGCTCGGCGGCGCACTCAAGAACGTCGTGGCCATCGCCGCAGGCATCGGCGACGGTCTCGGTTTCGGACACAACACGCGCGCCGGTCTGATCACGCGGGGGCTCGCCGAAATCTCGCGCCTCGCGATCGCGAAAGGTGCAAACCCATTGACTCTCGCTGGTCTGAGCGGAATGGGCGACCTCGTTCTCACCTGCACGGGCGACCTGTCGCGAAATCGCAACGTCGGCCTTCAAATCGGACAAGGCAAATCGCTCAAGGACATTCTGGGCAGCATGCAGATGGTCGCAGAGGGGGTGCGCACCGCGAAGAGCGCAAAGGAACTTTCAGAGCGGATCGATGTCGACATGCCGATCACGCGAGAGGTCTACGCGATGCTCTACGAAGACAAGGCGCCGCTGAAGGCCGTGGGCGACCTGATGACACGCCCCATGCGAGCCGAGCGCGAGTAGTGGACAGAGCGGGCTTTCGGCCAGTATATCTGATCCTGGTTCCCGCCATCCTCGTTGCGGCCGGAATCCTCGGCTTCTACACGTTTCGGTCGGCGCGCGAGCACACACAGCTCGGTGAGCAGACGATCGCACAATCGTTGCTTTCGGTAGCCCAGCATCGGGTCGAGAGTATCGAACGCTACATCGATGTCGCAGACCGCACGGTCTCCCGGCTCGTCGATCCGAACGACTCGAGCACGCTGGACACGGTATGGTTGCCCCAATCCGCGACGCAGACTCCGAGCATCACGTCGGTCCTCTTGATCGATCAGGACGGTAACCTGATCCAATGGGCCAGCCGACAGGACAAGAAG
>JAUXFZ010000080.1 GCA_030622585.1 Myxococcales bacterium | reverse complement strand
GCGAAGCCGATGAAGAAGCTGCGCAGCTCCGTCACGCCGAGCTCGAGTGCAAACGGCTGATGCAGCGTGAACAGCGCAGTGAACGCAGCCGTCATCACGAACGTCGCGCTGTATACCCTCACTAGCGGCCAGCCGAAGAGCGGGCGGCGTTCCTCGTTCTCTTGTGGTTGGTGTCGAGGCCTATCTCTCAAACGCGTGCTGAGGAGAGCAGCGAGCACACCGGCAGTTGCGCTTGCCGCGAAGACGCCTCTCCAGCCCGTAGAGTCCGCCAGGATTTCCCCGAGGGTCGGCGACACCGCGTTCATCCCGAGGTTTGCTGCGCCGAACAGTCCAAGTGCTTGGGCCATGCGATCGGCCGGGGCAATGTCCGCGGTCATCGTGCCTGCGGCGTTGAAACCCATCACCATCCCGACCCCCCAGCACATCTGCGCGAGGTAGAGCAGGGGGCCTTCATGGTCGACGAACAGATAGAGCACGCCGGTGAGGGCAAGCATGAGGTTGCCGAACACGAGCCAGGGTTGGCGGCCGTAGCGGTCGACCAACCATCCGATGAGCGGCGTGATCGCAACCGCAGTGAGTCCCTCAACCGCGACCGCGCGCCCGATTCCCGCGGCGTCCATGCCGAGCTCCGTCGCGAAGAACTTCGGCAGAATCAAATAGAACGACCACGAGAACCCAAACAACGACACCGACGCGAGCAGCAACAGAAACTCGCGCGACAACAGTCGCGGGGTCTGGTTGGAGGTTTCAGATTCTTGCGGTCTCGGCATCGAAGCGTGTCCTTAGCACCCTAAATCCGGTTGTGGTTCAGAGTTTCACGTCCGCTTCTGGGGCTATGAAAACAGGGGCGAAGCTGGTACCGTCATGACTCAATCCTGGTTTTTCGGGGGCTGCTGTATGCGTGTTGCTGACGTGATGAGTGACAGGCCGGTGACGATCACACCGGACGTTCCCGTCTCCGAGGCTTTTCGAGTCGCCTCAGCCTTCGGGGTACAACACCTGGTGGTCACGGAGGGCCGTTTCCCGGTTGGTGTGGTCTGCGTCCGCTGCGATCTCGCGGACGCCTTCCCCCGGCGGCCGGTCAGCTTCTATATGACGCGCCCCATCACCATTGGCGCCTACGAAACCGCCGAGCGCGCAAGCCGTCAGATGTGCGAGCGAGGGGTGGGCGCACTCATCGTGAGGGGCGGAGACAGCGGCTGGGGCATCGCCACCCGCGGCGACCTGTTGCGGGCGGGTTTCCACGCCGGCGAGGAGGAAGGCCTGTTCTTCTGCGCCGCGTGTGGGACGCACATGCACGTCCATCCGGTGCCGGGCTGCGAGTGGGTCGCCTTCTGCGTCGACTGCTGGGATCGAGCCGGGCCGCCCCGCATTGGCGACGACCTCGGCGACGCGGACTAGTGTGCGGATCTTTTCGACCGTGGTCGGCTTACCTCCTCGCTCGCTCCCTGCGAGGTACGGATGTACCTCTCAGTCGCTCTCTGCGGGGGCGCTCGACCACAATCGAAAATCTCTCGCACACTAGGTTCTGAATCAAGCACTACTGGAGGCTGTCAGCATGACGCTGGGCGCTGGCACTGACACTGACACTGCCACTGTGATAAGCACCGCTTCCGTGCGTACCGCCTCCGACGACCGAACTTTCGCCGTTTCCTCCTGGCTCTTCGCCCGCGGCCTAGGCGCGGTTCTCCTCATCGCCTTCGTGTCGCTGGGCGTCCAGGCCCAGGGGCTCTTCGGCTCTCGCGGCGTGATGCCGATCGCGACGTTCGTCGAAGCGGCGAAGAGTGCGGGGCACAGTTTCTGGCAGCATCCGAGCGCGTTCTGGTGGTCGAGCGGCGACGCGATGATCACCGGCGTCTGGGTCGTGGGGGTCATCGCTGCGGTCTCCTTGCTCGCCGGATTGGTGCCGAAGGTCGCGCTGTTGGTTTCCTGGTTCGCCTATCTCTCGTTTGTCAGTCTCGGCTGGCCCTTCATGTCGTTCCAGTGGGACACGCTCCTGCTGGAGGCGTCATTCACCGCCGTCTTCTTCGTCCCGTGGCGTGCCTGGGACCGACTGGGCGGTCACGTGGGGCCGAACCCCGTGGCCCGCTGGGCGATGTGGTGGCTGTTGTTTCGGCTCGTGTTTCGGTCGGCCTACGTGAAGTTGGCCAGCGGTGATGCATCGTGGGCGGACCTGAGCGCGCTCACCTATCACTACTGGACGCAGCCGCTGCCGACCCCGCTCGGGTGGTACGCGAATCTGCTGCCCGATTGGTTTCAGGTGCTGTGTTGCGCGCTGATGTTCGCCGTCGAGTTCGGGGCCCCCTTGCTTCTGTGGGTTCCTCGCGCATGGGCCCGCCGTACCGCGGCCGGCTCGATCATCGGCTTGATGGTCTTGATCGGCCTGACGGGGAACTACGGCTTCTTCAACCTGCTCACGATCGTGCTGTGTCTCCCACTGCTCGATGACCGGCTGTTCCTTCGCGTCGTCCCCAAGCGGTACGCCCCGGTCGACGCCGCACGCGAGGCCCCAAGAGGGCTCCTCTGGTCGGCCCTCGGGCCCGCGCTGGTCATCGTACTTTCAAGCGCCGTCTTCTTTCCCGGTACGTTCGGCTCCCGGGTTCCGAGGGTGCTCGGTCCGATCTACCCCTTCAGCACGTTCAACAGCTACGGCCTGTTTTCGGTGATGACCACGCAGCGTCTCGAGATCAACCTCGAGGGGACCGAGGATGGCGAGAACTGGACGCCATACGTCTTCCGTTACAAGCCCGGCCCACTCGGCAGAGCCCCCGTGTGGGCCGCGCCGCACCAGCCGCGGCTCGATTGGCAAATGTGGTTCGCGGCCCTCGGCGACTACCGGAGGAACGAGTGGCTCGCCAATCTAATGACACGGCTACTGCAGGATGAGCCCAGCGTCCTCGAGCTCCTCGACGACAACCCGTTCCGGGACGAGCCACCAAAACAGGTGCGCGCGCTCATCTACCAATACGAGCTCACCAATGCCGACGAGCGCAACGCCACCGGGTACTGGTGGAAGCGCCATGACCGAATGCTGTACGCGCCGATCCTAGGCGCGCAGATCGCTCCTGACGAAGCAAGCCCCGAGCCGCCTACTAGTACTGCAGAGTGAACGAGACAGACGCCCAGTAGGTGAGCACATTGTACTTGCCCGGGCAGCCGGTGCGGACGATCTGGTCGCGCGAGCAGATCCCGACGGGGAGGTTCTCCGGGTCATTCGGGTCGGTTCCCGGGATGAACAGGCTCTCCCCTTCGTACCGGTTGTCCAGCTCGCCGGTGGTGAAGGCAAATGCACCCGCCAGGTCGAGGATGTACTTGTCCTTGATCGCGGGGTTGTTCCGGTCTTTCCAGTAGAACCCAAAGCCAGCGGTGACGTTGCCGCTCAGGCCCGGCGGGGGGGTGAAGTACTGAGCCCACGCCTGCGTGGTGGCCGACTCCGCGATGTTGGCGCCGCCCCGGAGTGCGAACACCTCGTTGAACCGGTATTCGAACGCGGCCTTGGCGCTCCAAACGTTTTTCCAGCCGAACGGAACGACGATCGTGAACGGATCCAGATTCCCGTTCGGGTCCGTCGCGGTGACGGTTTGATTGCCGTTGCCGCTCCTCGGCGCACCGTGGAACTGAAGCCGTGCTTCGAACGCGATCAACGCCTTGCTGGTCACCTGGGAGGAGACGCCGAACGCGAGAGCGTGTGGGATGTTCCAGTCTGCCTGGGAGTCGAGGGTGAGAGGCCCGCCGGTCTCCTGATCCACGAGGAGGCTGGTCTCCGTCGTGCCTGTCATCTTAATCTTGGAGGCCATGCGGTACATGATGCCGATGTTGACCTTCTTGTGCGGCTTGATGGTGACGCCGAACCGCAATGATGGAGTTCCAACGCCGCCCAGGTCGTTCTTCACGCGTGCATAGCGGAAGAAGCCAAGCGCGGCGCCGACATTCTGCCAGAGGTCCGCTACCTGCTTCGAGAACGGCAAACGGAGGGCGACGCCGAGCCAGAACTTTTCGTGGATCTTGAACGAGGTACCCAAGGCGAACTCCCCGACGAAGAACGTGACGTTGAGATCTTGGGGTTGGAGGTTCGAGCACGGGGGGGTCGTGGTCGGGGTGGAGGGCGTCCCGTCCGGGAGGGTGTTGCCACCGTCCGGAGCAACGGGGTCGCCATCAAGACAGGTGACCCCACTAAACGACGACCCGTACCCGGTTTCGATGTAGAGGCCGCCGACCAAGACGACCCTCGGGGCGATTCGACCCCCGATGAAGCCCGACGCGAGCGGACCGTAGCCGAGCCCGGAGGAGACACTCGTGCCCGGGCCCTCCACCGGCGCGGTTTGGTTCACCAACAGGTTCGTCAGGTTGAAGGTGAAGCCCAGCTTCTTGATGCCTTCCATGTTGGCGGGGTTGAGCGCGAGTGCGGCGGGTCGCTCCAGGTAGGAGGTCCCCGTGAGCGCCATGCCGACGCTCTTGGTGTCGTACGCGGTGGGCTCGGGATTGGCGCTTGCGAGCGCCGGCGTCAGCAGGCCGGCAAAAAGGCATGCCGTCAGTAGACTGTGCTTCATGGTCGGGGTTCCTCCACACATCGTGCGGCCCAGGGGGGCCGGCGCAGCATACATGGAAGCACTGCCCATGGGTCAATCAAAAAGCACCGGGTAATGCTCAGACAGACAGGTGAAAACCCGTATCTAGGGTTGCTCGTGTTGCGCTTCCGCGACGCCCGTGGGGCATCCTACACCGGTGCCGCCCAGTCCACAGTAGCCGCCGGGGTTCTTTGCGAGGTACTGCTGATGGTAGTCCTCGGCGTAGTAGAAGGGCGGTGCGGGGATGATCTCCGTCGTGATGCGGCCGTACTCTGCTTCGCGGAGCGCCAACTGGTAACGCTCCATGGATCGCGTCGCCAGTTGGCGCTGCACATCGTCGAAGTAGTAGATGCCCGAGCGGTACTGCGCTCCCTGATCGTTGCCCTGTCGCATGCCTTGAGTCGGGTCGTGACTCTCCCAGAAGACCTCGAGGAGCTCGTCGTAGGTGACCCGAGCAGGGCGGGACACGACGAGAACTACCTCGTTGTGTCCCGTGCGGCCGGAGCACACCTCTTGATACGTTGGGTTCTCGGTTTCACCCGCGGCATATCCTGCCGCTGTCGTGTACACGCCTTCGGTCTGCCAGAACTTGCGCTCGGCGCCCCAGAAGCAACCCAAGCCGAACATGGCCTGCTGTGTGTCGTCCGGAAACGGCTCGTGGAGCGGTGCATCGAGGACGAAGTGGCGCATGCCGCCATTATACGATAACCAAGCCTGGTGGAGGAGCGGCAAATCTCCGAAATCGCCCGGCGGCTTCGCGAAAGCCGGAGCGTCCTTTTCGTCACCGGGGCCGGCGTTTCCGCCGATTCCGGGTTGCCGACGTATCGCGGCATCGGGGGGCTCTACGAGCAAGACGAAACCGACGACGGCATCCCCATCGAAGCCGCTCTCTCGGGGGCCATGTTCGAGCGCGACCCGTCGATCACTTGGAAGTACCTTCACCAAATCGAAAGCTCCTGCCGTAGTGCGGGCCCCAACCGGGCGCACGAAGTCATCGCCGAATTGGAGAGCCGCTTCGATCGTGTCTGGACGCTGACGCAGAACGTGGACGGCTTGCATCACGCCGCGGGCAGCGAGCACGTCATCGACATCCACGGAGACGTGCACCGCCTGGTGTGCACGCGCTGCGGCCACCGTTGGCGCGTCACCAGCTACGCGGGCCTCGACATCCCACCGTCCTGCCCCGAGTGCGCCGCCTTGGTGAGACCCGAGGTGGTCCTGTTCGGCGAGATGCTGCCGCTCGATCGCACCAAGGTGCTACAGGAGCAGTTGATGCAAGGGTTTGATGCGGTGTTCACGATCGGGACGACTAGCGTGTTTCCGTACATCGCCGAACCCATCATCGACGCCCGTCGGCGCGGCGCTCTGACGGTGGAAATCAATCCGGGCACGAGCCAAGTGTCACACATCGTGGACCATCGGCTGCGGACGGGCGCCGCGGCGGCAATGGACGCTGTTGTGCGCGAGCTCGATCGTCTCTAGGGTAGGGCGACCATGGGGGTTGCACCAAAGCGTTACCGGTACGGCGAGTCCTACGAGGAAACCGTTCAACTATCGGATGGGCAACGGATTCACCTTCGTCCCATGCGTCCATCGGACAAGCAGATGCTCCTCGACGGCTTCGAGCAACTGTCGCCCGACTCACGCTACGCGCGGTTCATGGCGCCGAAATCTACCCTGACCGATAGGGAGCTTCGCTACCTCACCGAAGTGGACGGCATCGACCACTTCGCGATAGCGGGCATCCGCAAGCATCTGGTGTCCAAGCCGGAGGGCGTCGGGAGCGCCCGGTTCGTTCGTTTGAGCGATCAGCCGGACACTGCGGAGCCGGCGGTGACCATTCTCGATGGCTTCCACGGCAAGGGGCTCGGCGCGATCATGTTGCAGCGCTTGATCGAAGCCGCCTGGGAGCGGGACGTTCGTTGGTTTCGCACCGAGCTTCTGGCGGACAACACCGCATCGAAGCGTATGTTCGAGTCGCTGAGTCCAGACGTGACATTTCGTCATGCTGGGGACGGCGCGATCATCGCCACGCTGCCGGTTCCCGAGCCCGACCAGACGCCGACGGCCCCGGGTTTCTTCGACGACACCCCGATCCGCAAGCTCCTGTCCTACGTGGCACGCGCCAAGGTGTCGGTTCGACCCCGAGTGACACGGCCGCCCGAACCGCCCGGCTAAGAGACCTGCACGGGGAACATCATCGGCGCGCGTATCTCGACCATCCGTCGCGCGTCAGTGAGCGTCCCCACGATGCGCAACGCGAACGCGAACGCGGTGCCCGGGCCACGACTCGTGATGAGGTTACCGTCGGCTACCACGGGGTGGTCGCGATATTCCCCCCATGCTTCGAGCATATCCTTGACGCTTGGATGGCTCGTGAGCTGCCGATTCTCGAAAACCCCGTGGGCCGGGAGTGCGATCGGCGCCGCGCAAATTGCACCCACCAAGCGGCCGCTCTCCTCTTGGCGACGAAGAATCTCTCCGACCCCGACCGAGCGTGCCAATCGTTGGGCCCCTTCCGCGCCACCTGGGAGGACGACGACGTCAAAGTCGCCGTTCACACTGTCGAGTGCCACGTCAGGCGAGATGACGACACCACGGCTACACCGAACCGGGTCGGGGCCGTCGACGCCCGCAACCGTCACGTCGAGTCCACCACGACGCAGAACATCGATGCTGATCACGGCTTCCATCTCTTCGCTGCCCTGAGCGAGCAGGACCAACGCGCTCGGCCTGTCGCTCACCGCACGTCCTGGCAGTTGCGAGACTTGTCGGATTTGCAGATTTCGGAGATTCGCTCGCGTAGCGCGGCATCGAGCCTCTTCATGCCGAGACTCCTGGCCAAGTCGATCGCCGCAGCCGCGCTCACGCGGTCGACGACGAACGCTTTGAGGCCCAACAAGGCGCCTACGCGCTCTCCTGTGGCGCAGTGCACGACGGCTGGCAGGACGTCGACCTCGCCCAGCGCTTTGTCGAGCGCCCGCGCGTTGGCCTCCGTCAGACCCTTGGCACCGGCGACTGGAATCGACACGTACTTCAGGCCCATGCGCTCAACCGCCGCCTGTTCGCCCTCGTCGCCCGGCTCCGCGTCGGTCCGCAGCGTGACGACCATTCGATACCCCGCCTCTTGAATCGCTTCGAGCTGCTCGGGGGTGGGCTGGCCGCCGATGAGGAGGCCCGTCTTGGTAACTCGGGCGTTCGGTATCGGGACCAGCGGGGGAGTGGAGTCGATGTTCTTCGGAGCGGTGGGTTTGTCCGGCGACCGGTCCGCCGCCGCCGGGGGCACAGCGGACATCGCGCCAAGCATCCCGGCGGCGAGAAGCCAACAGACGATGGGGATTGTGCGGTTCGACATGGGAGGCCTCATCCGATGGTGTGCCGTTTGAGCGCGCGCCCGATGAAGCGGGCCTTCTGGCCGAGCGGGAAGCGGCCGAGGTTCACTTTGACCACGCCCTGCGTGTAGACGCTCTTTCGTGAGTAATCGATGTTGACGTCAACGATCACGGGTCGTCCTGTCCCCGCGATCGCGAGCGCCTCGTCGAGCGCCCGATCGACCCCGAAGTCGTTGTCCATACGTACGTATGCCGCACCCGTCGCCGTCGCTACGCCCTCGACGTGCAAATCACCGGTCACGGTACAGGTCTTGTCTTTCAAAGGGATCTCCTGCAACTGAGAGATCTGGGCGAGCTCCCCGTCGTGGAAAACGAAAAAAACGGCTCCGAGCTGATTCATCGTGGCCGTGAGAATCTCGAGGGCTGTCATCATGAAGCCGCCGTCGCCCACGATGGCGCAGACCTGCTTGTCAGGATGTGCCAGCTTCACCCCGATGGTTCCCGGTACGCAGTAGCCCATGC
>JAUXFZ010000398.1 GCA_030622585.1 Myxococcales bacterium | reverse complement strand
GCAATCACCGGGCCGCGCAGGTGGCGCAAGCACCGCCTCCACAACGAGAGGTGGCGCAACTTCAGACGCACAGGCAACCAGGGTCAACAGAACCAACGCGCACACACACGCACGGCCTCGAGCGTTCAGCCCTCGGCCGACGCGTGCGGCGCCCCGACTCAACTCGGTTCCACCAACAGATAGCCCGCCATCTCGAGATGGAGAGCCGAGCAGAACTCGGTGCAGTAGAACGGGAAGGTGCCTTCCCTGTCGGCCACGAACGTGATGTCGACGTGCTTGCCGGGCTCGAGGCTGCTGTGCACGTTGTACGAGCCGATGGTGAAACCATGGGTCGCGTCGTGGGCCTGCTCCACATTCGTGATGTGCAGATGAACGGTGTCGCCCTTCTTCACCCGGACGATGTCCGGCGTAAAGTGGCTTCGCACGGACGTCATGTAGACATGGACGTGCTTGCCTTCGCGCTCGATGCGCTCTTCCTTGGCCTTCACGGCGTCCGGGCTCGGCTTGTCGGTCACGACATCGAAGCCGGCGGGCTTGTACACGTCGACCGGGTCGAGCTTGTCGGCCTTGATCATCTGCGCGTAGTGCGGCTCACCGAGGGGCAGCGGCATGTCGTAGAGGAGCTGCATCGGCTCGCTGTTGATGTTGATCAACTGGAAGTTCTGAGGAAGAAGAGGCCCAACCTTGTTGAAGCGGTCGAGCGCCCATTTGTTCATGGCGATCAAGTACCCGCCATCAGGGCTGACCGTGTCACCCTCGGCAGCCACGATGTGACCGACGTTGTAGTGGACCTTGACCTTCTCGATGACCTTGAGGTCCTTGAGCGACCATTTGGCCACCGTCGACTCGATGAAAACCGAAGTATAGGCGTTGCCCTTGTCGTCATACTGGGTGTGAAGCGGCCCTAGGCCGATCTCGACCTGGCCTCGGATGCTGTCCTCGAACGGAAGGATCGGGACGCCGTACTGATCCTTGCCAATGTACTTCTTGGCGTCGATGAGACCCTTGATCTTCTCGAACACGTAAACCGTGCCGTGCGTGTCGAGCTTGCCAGAGATGACGAGCTCCTTGCCATCCGGGGTCACGTCTACGCCGTGCGGGCTCTTAGGCTCGCCCAGCAGGTGCAATAGCCCCTCTTGGTTGGTCGTCTCGAGCATGATCACGTCCATGCCCGCGATCTTCTTGGTCTTGCCCGCCTTGTAGACTGCCTCGGCCTTCTTGAGATCGATGATGTGAAGGTAGTCCATGTCGTTCTGGGACGCGCCAGACTCCATGGGTGGACGGCCTTCCAGTGTTCCGCCGTAGGACATCTCGGTGTTGAACGAGTTGATGAACACCCAGCCCTCGCTCGCCAGCTTTCCGGCATCTGCAAGGTCCTGCATGTAGGGCGGCAGCTCCATGGCAAAGGAATTCGATGGGTCGATCTTTCCCTTCTCGCGATCGAACTTCCAGAAGATCACCGCGCCGCGGTACTTCTCTTGGAAGTCTTCGATCGGCGCGTAGCCACCACCGAGCGGAGCCGGATACTGGCTCGACTCGATCACGTACTCGGTGTTCGGGGTAACGAAGGTTGCACCGTGATCGCTCTGAATCAGCTGCGAGGTGATGATTTGCTTCGTGACGAAGTCGTGAAGGTCGACCACCGCGATACGCGCGTTGGCCTTGTCGTTCACGAAGACGAACTTGCCATCGTAGTCGCCGGCGGTCTCGGAGAGCGCGGGATGGTGCATGTCGCCCCAAGTCATCTCCTTGCCGAAACGGCTGCCCATCTTGAGGACTTGGCCGCTCTGGTCGCCGTAGCCATAGCCCTGCCAGGGCTCCGGCGTAAACACGCCGACGTACTTCAGGATACGCATCGACGGAACGCCGATGACGATCATGTTACCGCCGTGGCCGCCCGAGGCGAAGGTCAGATAGGTGTCCTTCTTACCGGTGGGCGTGTAGGTCTGAAGCGCTGCGCTCACATCGGCTTCAGTCAGCCCGCGCTGCTTCATCAACTCCGCGGTCGAGCTCGCCGGCGCCTGTGACACCTGCGTCGCCTGCTGCGGACCACACCCCATGCTGACCGTCGCAGCCAACAGAACCGCGATACCCGATGCGCTGAGCGCACCCATCCTCGTGAACCTCATCTGAACTCCTCACTCCCCTCGGCTAGAGGGAAAATCTCTACGTCGCTTCCCTCAGCGAAAGGGAAGATCTCCGAATTTTTCGTTGCGCTCCCCCCCTGCAACCGGGAGAACGTTGCGCCCAAGCGCGCTGCAATAAATAAGCCAGCTACTTGGCGAGATCCCGAATCAGCTTGACCAACTCAGCAACCAGTTCCGGCTTTGCGTCGAGATCGGGATTCGGGGGCATCGTCGCCGCCTTGCCGACCGCAAGGCCGCCGAAGACGATGATCTTCTGGAGGTGGTCATCGGTGACCGAAGCCTGCCACTCCGGGGACGTGAAATCACGGGGCTTCGGGTCGAGCGCGGCCGAGCCGTCGCCATCACCCTTGCCGCTCGTGCCGTGGCACACCGTGCATCGATTCTCGTAAATCGCTGCGGCTTCAGCAACCGGATCTCCTGCCGGCTCTGCGGCCGGCGCGGGCGCCGGTGCGGGTTCTGCCGCCTTGGGCTCAGCGGGAGCGGTGTCCTTCGAGGTGCACCCCGAAATGCCAACTATCAATCCGATGAGTAAACCAATCCATCTTACGCGCATAAACCCTCCTCGTTGCGGCGGAGTCTAGGCTCACCGGAAGGGGGGGCAAGCGATTAGTGAGAGAAAAAGCTGCGCCAAAAACCCGCCAAATGCAGATTTTGCGCACTGCATCAAAAGCCGTTTTTCGAATACCTAGCGATAAATTGTGTGTCTATACTCCGCACGCGCTCCGAGGCGCTTCCGATCAGGGGAGGATGTGATGAGAGGTTTTATGAGAATTACGGTTGTCGGCGGGCTGCTTTGTGGGCTCCTCGTTTTTGGCTGCAAGAAGCAGGAGGCCGCGCCAGCTGAAGCGGCACCCGCTGAGGAAGTGGTCGTCGTAGAGGCATCGAACGTCCCTCCGCTGAACGAGAACAACATCGTCAGCATTGCCGTCGGTTCGAAGGACCACACCACGTTGGTCGCTGCCCTCAAGGCCGCAGACTATGTGACTTCGGTTGCGGCTTCCGGTCCGCTCACGGTGTTCGCTCCGACGAACGACGCGTTCGCCAAGCTGCCCGAGGGCACAGTAGAAAACCTGGTCAAGCCCGAGAACGTGGACACCCTCCGGACCATCCTGAAGTACCACGTCACCACGTCGGCGATTCAGCCGGACTGGCTCAAAGACGGACAGCAACTCTGGATGGCCAACGGTGGGAAAACCACGGTGCACCTGAAGGACGGTAAGCTCGTTGCGATCAACGACGCAAAGATCCTTGCGCAGATCCCGGCCGAAAACGGAATGCTCTACATCATCGACACGGTTCTGTTGCCGCCAGAAAAGTAGGGTCGTCTCATGAGCAGCTACTCCGCGTGGCCTGCGCCCCGCGCGCTGCGAGTGGTCGCTGCTCTGATCGCAATCGCGCCGCTGTCCGGTTGTACGGATAGCGGCGTTTCCACGGAACCCTCAGCAGATGCGGGCGTCGATGCCGGCGGCGACGCTGGCATGCAAGAACCCGTCGAAGAGGGCACGCACTTCGTTCGTGATGACGACG
>JAUXFZ010000248.1 GCA_030622585.1 Myxococcales bacterium | reverse complement strand
GAAGAAGGGCCAGAGCCCGCTACGCAACTACGACCAGCTGACCGCCAAGGACGTGGTGAACCGCGTGCAGCGCTTGTCCGCACCACAGACGACGGCGGTGCTCGATTACGAGCGGGCGCGGAAGAAGCGCGCGACCGTAATCCGGGCAGCCGAGCACCGCTTGGCCGCGGCAAGCTGAGCGGCGACGCGAAGCGTCTGTACAGCTGACTGGGCTGCACTACACTCGGGACCGTGGCTGAAAACAAACAGATTCTCGTCGCCGACGACGAGGACAACCTGCGCCGAGTCCTGAAGGCACAACTGCAGCACGACGGGTACGAGGTGCATTGCGTTGCCGACGGCGCTGCGGTGCTCGAGGCCATGGCGGAGCATCACATCGATGTCCTGATCACCGACCTGCGCATGCCGAAGCTCGACGGCATGCAGGTGCTGAAGTCGGTCAGCGAGGACTTCCCGAACGTGCCGGTGATCATGATCACCGCGCACGGGACGGTCGACACCGCCGTGGAGGCACTCAAGCTCGGGGCGTTCGACTACGTCACCAAGCCGTTCGACCAGGCGGAGTTCCGGACGGTCGTCGGTAAGGCGGCGCGCACCCGGGAGCTCTCCCAGGAGCACGTGAGCGGCGACCCCAGCCAACGCGGACGCTACCGCATCATCGGCCAGTCGGAGCCGATGCGCGGGGTCTACGACGTCATCGAAAAGGTGGCCGATACCCCCAGCACGGTCCTCATCACGGGCGAAAGTGGAACGGGCAAGGAGCTGATCGCGCGCGCCCTGCATGAGAACAGCTCCCGCAAAGACAAACCGTTCGTCAGCGTGAACTGCGCCGCGATCCCGCCGGACCTTCTCGAGAGCGAGCTCTTCGGCTACGAGAGGGGCGCGTTCACCGGCGCCGTGACGAGCAAGCCAGGACGCTTCGAGCTGGCGCACACGGGAACCCTGTTCCTCGACGAGATCGCGGAGATCCCCGTCAGCATGCAGGTGAAGCTGCTCCGCGCGCTCCAAGAGAAACAGTTCGAGCGCGTGGGTGGCATCAAAACCATCACGGTCGACATCCGCCTCGTCGCCGCCACGAACCGAGACCTCAAAGAGAGAATCGCAAGCGGCCGATTTCGCGAAGACCTCTACTACCGCCTGAACGTCGTTCATGTGCATTTACCGCCTCTGCGCGAACGCCCCAGCGATATCCCGCTCCTGCTCGAGCACTTCGTGCAGAAGTTCAACACCAAGCTCGACCGCTCGACGACCGGTTTCGAGGACGCGGCGATGAGGCAGCTATTTCGGTATGGATGGCCCGGGAACATCCGGGAGCTCGAAAACGTGGTCGAGCGTTGCATTATTTTCGCCGAAGACGGAGAGGTCGGCGCGCAGCACTTGCCGGCCGAGGTTCGGGACTCGGTCGGGGATATAGAGCCGGGCCTCGTCGGCGGAATTGGGCAGACCCCCGGTGAGACCGGGCTCAAGGAAGCGGTGAAGGAGGCGACCCTCAAGCTCGAACGAGAGTTCATCCGGCGCGCTCTGCATCAGACGGACGGCAACGTGACGCACACTGCGCGCCTTCTCAAGATCTCGCGCAAGAGCCTGCAGAACAAGATGAAGGAGCTAGGCCTCAGGGACGACTGAAGGTCGTTCGTGCTCGGGGCGGTGAGCGGCGAGCATAGACTCGAGATCCTCCCGGCTCACGGGCTTCTCCAACACGGGGTTGGGCACCGCGGCCGCGAATCTTCGGAGTCGCGAGGTGAACGCGCCACCGCTCATGAAGATGATCCGGTCAGCTAGCTGCGGATGGTCTCGCTTGACCGAGTCGTAGAACGACTTGCCGTCAACCTCCGGCATCATAAGGTCACAGACTATCGAGTCGAAATCCGGGTCTTCGGCAAGCCGGGCAAGTGCCTCTACACCGCCGAGCACGGTGACGGTGTCGTACCGGCGTTGCAGGCGCCTGCGGAGGGCGGACAGGACCATCGCGTCGTCATCGACGATTAGAATTCGCGCCCGCTGAAGCGGAGCCTCCGACACCGGGCGGCTTTCGCGGCGTGGCCTCCTGGCGGGCAAGCCGGTATCGATGGGCAGAATCAGCTCGAAGCGGGTTCCTCCGTCCGCGAGGTGGTGCACTTCGAGCCTCCCGCCATGCGCTTTGGCCACGCGGATGCAGGCGGTCAGACCCAACCCCATCCCGCCCTCGTGGGCTTTGGTCGTGAAGCCAGGAGTGAAAATCCGCACCCGGTCGTCCTCATCGATTCCCGCGCCGGTGTCGGTGACCGCGACCACCACCTCGTCGCCCTCTACGCGCGTCGACACGACGATGCGGTGCTTGTCATACGCGCCGCCGTCGATGGCCTCGGCCGCGTTGGTCAGCAGGTTGACCAACGCTTGGGCGATACGGCCCGGAAAGGCAGCGATCATCGGGGTCGGCTCGAAGCGCTTCACGAGCCGAGCCCGGTAGCGAATCTGGTTGAAAACCATCGCGCAGGCGTCGTCGACGATGCGGGTGATGTCGATCATCTCGGCTTGCGCGTCGTCTGCGCGAGAGAATGTGCCGAGGCTACGCGCGATGTCTTGGATGCGGTGCATCCCCTTGTGACAATCGGTGAGCATGTCGGCGGCGTCATCGAGCACTTCCTGCAGGTTCGCATCCGCTGTGATCTGCTCGAAGGACTGCGGTGTAATGGCCTCCCTCGTGGACAGATCCACCCGCAAGGTTCGGATGAAACGACGAATCACTTGGTGCGATTCACGGAGGCTTTCGAGGTTTGCCAGGACGAAGGTGAGCGGATTGTTCACCTCGTGGGCGAGGCCGGCTGCGAGGCGGCCGACGGTGCGCAGGCGGTCCTCGGCCACACCGGGGCCCGCCATACCAGGCGGAATGCTCGGCGGCGCACTGGGTCGTAGCACTGGTTGCAGCTGGATGATCGTGGCTTCGCAACCCTCCCAGATCGAAACGATCGACGTGGCCGTTAGATGGGAACGCAGACCGTCGGGGAGGTCCAACTGGTAGCTCTCGGGATTGCCCTCTTCGGGGATCGGATGCTCGAACGATTCGCCCACCACGCCTTCGCAGTCGACGCTGAGCATCGCGCACGCGGCAGGGTTGATGAACCGCACGTTGTGGGCGCCATCGAGCACGACAATTCCATCGGTCGCGCGGTTCAACAGTAGACGGCTATGCGTCTCACTCCCATGGGCATCTCGCAGTTGCACGAGGCACCGGCGCAGCTCGTACTCGCGATTGATCCCGTGCTGCAGGCCAGCGACGTACGCGTCCGGAAGCGCCATTCCCCACGGGCGCTCCTCGGGAAGTGTGCAGCCCTCGTCACCAAGGAGAAGGGTCGAAATGCCGCGGGCAGTCGCCGGCAGGTCCTCCCCAAGGCTCAGGTCCCAACACAGAATGTGAGGCGCATGGCTTTCGAACTGGGTCACGGCGTCCGGACGGTTCACGGCGACGCGGCAAACCATGGCCTCCGGCCACGCATGAAGGCTCTCGCGGACGAGCATGATCCGCTCTGGGTCGCCCGAGACGATGAGCACGCGCATGCGCCTCGTTCCTGAAATCGCTGATGTTTGCGTCTTACCCAGCAGCACGGTCACCCTTGGGGGCCGGATCACCCTTGACGCCCCTGTAAAACCCTAGCACTGTAATAAGGCGCTGTGAACGGTATTTCTAGGTGATGGTGGTGAATGCTCGATAAGCGCGAGGACGGGGAAGAGCACGAGGTCCGGGACGTTCTTCTGGTAGAGGACAGCTTGATCGACGCGCAGTTGATTCGAAGGCTGCTGCGACGGGTCACCTCGGCGTACTACCGGGTGACGCACGTCCGCACGCTGGACGACGCGGTGCTGTCGGCGGAGGACCTGGTCCCGGATGTCATCCTAGCCGACCTCAATCTGCCCGATTCACGTGGGACGCAAACCGTCGCGAGCCTGCAAACCTCCTATCCGGACATCCCTCTGGTGATCGTGAGCGCCTGGGAAGACGAGGCGGTTTCGCTCCGTTCGGTCAAGGCCGGAGCACAGGACTATCTCGTCAAGGGTCACATCGACGGTGCGAATCTTCACCGTGTGATCCGCTATGCGATGGAGCGAAAACGAACCGAGCTCGAGCTGGTGCGGCTCGCGCACTTCGACCAACTGACCTCGTTGCCCAACCGGACGTTGCTTCGCGAGCGAGTCGACCACGCTCTAGCTCGTGCGCTGCGCGCGGGCACCGGGGTGGCGACCCTGATCCTCGACATGGATCGCTTCAAAGAGATCAACGACATGCTGGGCCACGAGATCGGGGACAAGTTGCTGATCGAGGCGGCCCAGAGGATCCGGGCGAGTGTTCGTGACCAGGACACCGTGGCCCGCCTCGGAGGCGACGAGTTTGCGGTGATCCTCGAAGGCGTCAGCGAAGCCAAAGAAGTTCTACCAGTCATCGAACGAATCATCGCGAGCCTGAGCGACCTCAGGACCATTTGCGGGCACGAGGTGAACACGTCGACCAGCGTGGGTATCGCCATGTACCCGGAAAACGGGAAGAATCTGTCCGAGCTCCTCCGGGCGGCGGACCTCGCGATGTATCAGGCGAAGTCCTCGGGACGCGGCCGCTATCAGTTCTTCGCCGACGCGATGCAGGAAGAAGCGCAGTCCAGGCACGCGCTCGAATGGGCCTTGCGCCGGGCGGTCGAAAGGAACGAATTCGAGCTGGTTTACCAGCCTCAACTCGGCCTTCGGACTGGCACGGTCATAGGCGTGGAAGCACTTCTGCGGTGGATGAGCCCGACGCGAGGTCTTCTCACGCCGTATCATTTCATCGCTGGTCTCGAAGAGTTCGGGCTGATCAACGAGGTTGGCGAGTGGGTGCTGCAGACCGCCTGCGAACAGCTTCGGAAGTGGCACGAGATGGACTTCGAGCCGATGCGGATGGCGGTCAACGTGTCCGCACAGCAGTTCGAAGACCCCATGTTCATCGACAAGGTCCGGAGCGCCCTCAAAGAGACAAAGCTCCCACCTGAATTCCTGGAGCTCG
>JAUXFZ010000414.1 GCA_030622585.1 Myxococcales bacterium | reverse complement strand
TTCCAGACGTACTTGGACGAGGCCGAGCTTTGCGCGGCTGCGCCCGGGCGTCGCGTCGTCCAGATGCGTCTCCAAGGCGCGCGATGGCACTTCTATCGCAAGAACAACATGGTCATGATGCTCTGGCTCGATCTGCGCGCGCGTCTGCTGGGGCTCGAGCCCGCACGACACGTGAAGGTGATTCGCCAGTGGGGGTATCTCCTGTCGGCGTTCCAGATTTTTGGTGATTTGAAGGACATCGCACTCGATCTCGGAAAGCAACCGAGCTACCCGCTTCAAATCGCCGCAAACGACTTCCCCGAGGAATTCGCCTGGCTCGAACAGCGCTTCGGGGGAGGACGGCTCGCCGTCACCCGTGACGAAGTGCCGGAAGTGAACCTCCGAGCAAGCGGAACCGTCCAGCAGTGCATGCGCTGGAGTCGGCTCATCGCGCTCGCTCACTTCGACAACGCACTCCTCTACGCGTCGGACCAGCGGTGGCGCAAGAGCTGGACCCAGCGCCGCAACTCGTTCAACCCTCGCGGCGCAAGCACGGCCGAGATGCGCATACACGCGGTAGACCGCCTAGTGCACGCGTTGTTGGCGATGCGGGGCACCGATTCGATGCCCGCGGTGGACGACGAACAGCTCGCGTACGCGCTCGACACGAGCGCGTACGAAGGCTCATGGCGGATCTATCTGGCGCTGTTCCCGAACATTCGGGCGATCTATCGGTTCGCGACGCTGAGAATGTGGATGACCACCGCAGAGAAGGCGCAGGTAGCGCGCCAACTCCTTCGCCGTTACCCTCGCGCGCGGGCAAACGCCCTAGTCGGCCTCGCCGATGCTGATGTCGACCATCAGGTCACCGGCGATCGCCTCGAGGCCTTCTCGAAGCTGATCGAGGTCTAGGCTCTTCGGCACGCGAAGCTTGGCCGTCGCCTTGAACAAGGTGTCACCGGACCACGGAGCTCCATCGCATTCGGTATTGAGCTCATCGACGTTGACGCCACGCGCGGCGAGCGCCTCGGAGATCTTATGAACGATGCCGGGGCGGTCGCTTCCGATCAAATCGAGCAGAATCACGTGACCGTCTTCGACCGCGTCTTCGACACCGCGCTCCACCACGACGCGGAGCCCGTCCGACCGCAGGGCCTCGAGCGCTTTGGACAGGGGCTCGACTCCGGCCTCGGGCACGCTCGCGCGTAGAATCCCAGCGAACTGGCCCGCCAACCGGGACATCCGGCTCTCGACCCAGCTCCCGCCCTGCGCCTCGATCGCAGCCGACACCGACTCGACCAACCCCGGCCGGTCCTTCCCAATCACAGTGACAACAAGCGACTCCATAAGGGACACTCTCCCTACCCGTAATCACCCGACATTCCAAGGCTTTTCAGGCAAGGATCGCGGCGCCCTCGTGGACGCTCGGGATCTTCCACTGAGAAGCGACTAGATCTCGGGGAGTTAGGACCGTAGAGGCTGTCCCCATGTTCGCGAAGCGTACACAGGAGGTGGAACCGTTCCTCGCCATGGAGGTCATGGAGCGCGGGATGGCCATGGCACGCGCCGGGGCGCCGATCGTTCAGCTAGGGGTCGGAGAGCCGAACTTCGATGCGCCGCCGGCTGCGATTCAGGCCGCGGTCGATTCTTTGGTGTCGGGAGAGACCCACTACACGGACAGCCGAGGCCTGTTCGTCTTGCGCGAGGCGATCGCTCAGGACTGTGAGAAGCGGCGCGGAGTTGCGGTGGACCCGGATCGAGTCGTGGTCACCAGCGGAACCTCTCCGGCGATCCTGTTGTGCTTGAATCTGTTGGTGGACCCCGGTGACGAGGTGATCCTCGCGACCCCGCACTACCCTTGTTACCCGAACATGATCGCCGTCTGCGGCGGCAAGACGGTTCTGGTGCCGACCGGACCCGAAGACGGCTTCATGATAGACGTCGCAAAGGTGAGGGCTGCGATCACGCCGAGAACCCGCGCGATCTTTCTCGCGTCACCCGCCAATCCGACCGGCGCAGTCCAGCCCAGGGAAGTCGTGGAGGAGATCAGCAGCCTCGGCATTCCAATCCGGTCTGACGAAATCTACGGCGGGCTCACCTACGACGGGGCACAGGTGAGCTCCCCGATGGCTTTCACCGAGAACTGCTACCTGCTTGACGGGTTTTCAAAGCGCTACGCAATGACCGGCTTTCGTTTGGGCTACCTCATCGCCCCCGAAGTGGCGATGCGCCCCTTGCAAAGCCTGATGCAGAGCTTCTTCATCTCGACCTCGCAGTTCGTTCAGCAGGCAGGCGTCGCGGCGTTGGCCCACGGCGCGGAGCACGTCGAGCATATGCGCCAGCAGTACGCCATTCGCAGGCGTATTTTGGTCGATGGCCTGCGGGACATGGGCCTGTCGATCCCCATCGACCCGCCGGGCGCATTCTACGTGCTGGTGGATATGCGTCACTTCGGGCGCGACTCGCTGACGCTGTCGTTCGACATTCTCGACAAGGCCCACGTGGCGACCGGCCCGGGGCGCGACTTCGGAGAAGCCGCCGAGGGATTCATTCGCTTCAGCTTCGCGACATCGCGCGAGGACATAGAAGAAGGTTTGCGCCGATTGGCACGGGCTCTGCCCGAGCTTTGACGATCAGTCGGCATCCCCGAGCAGCGCGAGAAGGGCCGCTTCATCGATGATAGTGACGCCGAGCGACTGAGCCTTTTCGTGCTTGCCCCCCGGGTCGTCTCCCGCCACCACGTAGTCGGTCTTCTTCGACACCGACCCCGACACCCTGCCGCCCGCCGCCTTGACGCGTTTCATTGCCTCTGTGCGCTTGAGCGTGGGCAACGTCCCCGTCAGCACGAACGTCTTGCCGGCGACTTCGACGACCTCGCGAACGTCGGACGCCCGGACGCTGAGGCTCACCCCAGCATCGGCCAGGCCGGCGAACACTTTTCGGGCGGCCGGCGAATCCAACTCGTGGAAGATGCTGTCCGCGCTCTTGCGCGCGAGCCCCTCGACGGCGCCACGCTCCGAAGACTTCGCGGGCGCCACGGTTTCGACGGCCTCTTCGTCTTCGGCCACGTATCGCGCCGCAAACTCCAATAGCCCGTCCGCGGTCTTGAAATAGGCAGCGAGATCCTCGGCCATCGTCTCGCCCACGTGGCGAATGGCCAGCCCATTCAACACTCGTCCGAGGCCCCGTGCCTTCGCTTCTTCGAGACCAGCCTTGACCCGCTCGGCGCTCTTCTCGCCCATCCGATCAAGCTCCGCGATATCCCCCACCTCGAGGCGAAACAGGTCGTCCGGCGAGCGAGCACCGAGCTTATCGACGACCTGATCGACGAGGACCTCGCCCATCCCATCGACATCCATGGCACCTCGGCTAGCGAAATGGCGGAGCCGCTCGCGGACCTGGTCCGGACACGTGGGATTGGGGCAGTAGACGAAAATCTCTTCGCTCACCACATCCGTCCCGCACGTCGGACAGGCGCTCGGAGGCACGAACCGCTTCGCTCCCCGCCTGCGCTTGCTCTTGTCGACCTCGACGACCTGAGGAATGATCTCGCCCGCCTTTTCGACCAACACAGTGTCGCCGACGCGCACGTCCTTGCGCTCGAGCTCG
>JAUXFZ010000465.1 GCA_030622585.1 Myxococcales bacterium | reverse complement strand
CGGTCGCCGGCGACCATGTGATGGGCGTCCGCGAGGTTCACGTACTCGGCGTGTGGCACCATCTCGAGGAACTCGGCCGCGGTTTCCTCCGATACCAGGTCACTCAATCGACCCCGGATCAGCAGAGCCGGGATGTCGAGGTGCCGCACGTCCTGCAGTCGCGCTTTGAGGGCGTGATCGTCGTCCTCGGTGTACTGGCTCGGTTCCCAGGTCTTCAGCATCTTGGGGTCCCAGTGCCAGTAGTATCGACCGTCCTCCATACGCCTCAGGTTCTTCGCCAATCCGGAGAGATCCGTCGGGCGTTTCCTATGCGGTAGGTATTGCGAGATCGAATCTGCGACTTCGTCCAGCGAGGCGAATCCGGCCGCGCCGCCCCTCATGAAGCCGAGGATTCGGTCCACCCCATCGGTCTCGAGCCGCGGAGTAACGTCCACCAGAATCACACCCTTCACGAGCGACTCGTCTCGTTCGGTTGCGGCAACGAGCGACACGATGCCGCCGAGAGATGCCCCGACCAGGATTGGCCTCTGTTCGAGCTGCACGAGCAGGTGCCGCAAGTCCTCGACGAAGTGAAAGACGCGGTACTCGCCTTCGTCAGCCCAGCTACTCTCGCCGTGCCCGCGATGATCCGTGCAGATCGTATAGAACCCGTGCTCCGCCAGCGCCGCGGCGGTATTGCCCCAGGCGTGTCGCGTTTGTCCTCCGCCGTGCAGGAACAGGACCGGTTGGTGGCTGGGGTCGCCATGTACATCGGCCGCAATGGATATGCCGTTTGGCAGGTCAAAGCGGATTGAGGGGGCAGGGGGTGTAAACGAGTCAGTCATCATCATTTCAGGAAAGGGGTTCTACACTGGGCCAGGCGCAGATGGGATGCGCGTCGGTCAACATGTCGACGACGCGGTGCGCGACGCAGCCTGGCAGCTTCGGCGAAAACGATTGCACACCCGAGGTCAGAAACAGCAGGATGGCGGGTGTAACCATCCCGAGCAGCATCATACGTGCGAACACAATCCGAGACTCCGACGGGCCTTCGGTGACCGCGCGAAGCCGTACCTGGATGATCTCCTGAGAGCGCGCGAGCGATTCACCCACGATGTCCCCGGGAATATTCTGGCGGGGTCCGAACATGATCCCCAGTAAGAACTTCGCGGTGGTCGGCCGTTTGGTCATGTTGGTCAACACGAACTTCACGAAACGCTGACAGACTTCGAACGAGGTTTTCGCTAGTGCCAAGTCGGCCTCGAGATCGTCGCAATACGCTGTATGCCGGTCGGTGATCAGCTCGACCACGAGGTTCTCTTTGCTGCCAAAGAAGTGATAGAGGCTGGGTGCCGAGGTATCCGCTTCCCCAACGATGTCGCGCACGCTCGTTGCAGCAAATCCACGCTCCGCAAACAGGCGTTCCGCGGCATCGAGGATGACTTCCCGCGTGCCCGTGCTGCGTTGCGCTGGTTCGGCCCGAGACATCAGGTTCCCTGGAAAACCGGCTTCCGCTTTTCCATGAAAGCCGTCGGCCCTTCGATCGCATCCTGGGTCTTGAACACCGGCTGCCCGATCTCCAACGATCGCGCGAGAGCCTCCTTCGCCGGCACGCCGTCGTTCTCGATGAGGGATTGCTTGACCGCGCGGACTGCAACAGGCCCGTTCGCTGCGACGCGCTCGCCGATCTCGACGGCCTTGTCGAGCGCCTGCCCCTTCGGAACCACGTGTCCGATCAATCCGTAGTGGAGCGCCTCTTGTGCCGAGAGCCGGCGACCCGCGAGCAGCATCTCCGCCGCAATCGTGTATGGGATCTGCCGGCGAAGCCGCACGCTCGAACCGCCGAGCGGAAACAAGCCGAGCTGCACTTCGGTCACACCAAACACCGCGCCTTCACCGGCGACGCGAATGTCGGTGCCTTGCAGGATCTCCGTTCCACCGGCCAGCGCGTATCCTTCGATGGCGGCGATCAAGGGCTTCTTGGTGAGGTAGTGGCGGAGTAGCGCCTTCCAATGGAGGTCAGGGTCCTCCTTCATGCGGTTCAACCACTCATCACCGGCGTCCCATTTACCGGACTTCATCGAGCCGAGGTCGCTCCCGGCACAAAAGACGCCGCCGGTGCCGGTGAGGATGATCGCGCGCACATCGGCGTCGGCGTCAGCTTCGTCCCACGCGTCCGCCATGCGCACCAGCATCTCGATGCTGAGCGCGTTCTTCTTTTCGGGCCGGTTGAACGTGCAGATCGCGAGGTGGCCGCGCTTCTCGTACAGGAAATGGGACTCCGACATCGGGCTTCTCCGCTGAGGTTTCGAGTTGCATAGCTATAACGAACGTTACATATAGCGTCAAGATGCCGCGCACCCAAGCACTAGATGACCTCGGGACTTGTCTGGTCACCGGCGCCGCTGGCTTCCTTGGGAGCCATTTGGTTCGAAGGCTTCTCGACGAGGGCTACTCGGTCCGCGCCGTGATCCGCAATACGCCCTTGGAGCTCGACCACCCCAAGCTCGAGATCGTGAAAGGCGAGCTCGAAGACGCGCCGCGAATGTTGGAGCTGTGCGAAGGCATCGACACGGTCTTCCATACAGCCGCCCACCTTGCTCTTCTCGGGGGCAGCGCGGCTTCGGCCACGTACCGACAGACCGCGTACGACGCCAATGTCGGCGGCGTCGCGAACCTCGTTGCCGCATGCCACGGGCAGGGCGTGAGCCGTTTCGTGCACACCAGCTCAATCGATGTTTGCTTCAACTCCGAAGAGAACGTCGAGATGGATGGCAGCACGCCATACGCCACCAACATGAGCTGCCTCTACACCGAGACCAAGATCGAAGGGGAGAAGGTCGCCCTGGCAGCGAATGGCGACCGGGGTCTACTGACGACCTCTCTGAGGCCCGATGGCATCTACGGACCCGGCAACAACCTCATGCTGGACGAGATGTTCACGCAGGTCACCAAAGGACGGCTCGTAGCGACGATCGGCTTTCCAGGAGCGCTCCACGACCACATTTACGTCGACAATCTCGTACATGCGGAGATCCTCGTCGCCAAGCACTTGGTCCCCGGAAGCCCCGTGTGTGGGGAGGCCTACTTCGTTACCGACAACCAGCCCAAGCACTTGTTTGAGTTCATGCGTCCTTTAATAGAGGGCCTCGGCTACAAGATGCCGCGCCTCGACATCCCCCACCGCCCCGTCATCGCGTTCTTGCGACTGTGGCAGTTCCTTCACTTCCGAATCGGTCT
>JAUXFZ010000471.1 GCA_030622585.1 Myxococcales bacterium | reverse complement strand
CTCCGCTGTGGTCGCGTACGCGCAACGAGATCTACAACATCGACACCACGTACTCGCTCGGCCACCGTGGAGTACGACACGACTACTTGGTGATCTACGACTCCCGCACCCTCGACGTGAAGGGCGAAGTTGAAATTCCAGCGAAGGCTGCCGACACGGGCACCGGCATCGCGCTGGTGGGTATGCTCGATGGCGAACGATTCGTCGTCGTGCTCAACCAGTCGCCAGGCGCGTCGGTCTCGGTCATCGACGTCGAAGCCCGGCGCATGGTGGCAGAAGTCCAAACCGCGGGGTGTGCCGCCGTGTTCCCTGCGGGGCCGGCCCGGTTCGGCATGCTGTGCGGCGACGGCACCGCCATCACGGTGCACTTGAAAGAGAATGGCGAGCTCGATCGGATCGCGCGAAGTGCTTCGTTCTTCGAGGTCGTGGCCGACCCAGTGACCGAGAAAGGTGTTCGCGACGGCTCGACATGGTGGTTCGCGTCCTTCGGCGGGCAGCTCTACGAGGTGGATTTCGGCGGCGATGCACCCGCGCCCAAACCCCCGTGGCCCCTATTCACCAGCGACGAGCTCGAGGACGAATGGCGGATCGGCGGCGCGCAACACCTCGCCTACCATCCCGGCACCAAGCGCCTCTACTCGGTGGTGCACCAGGGCGGGCCGGGGTCGCACAAAGATCCAGGCGCTGAGATTTGGGTGTACGACGTACCCGCCCACAAGAGGGTCGAGGTGTTCACTGCGCCCAGCTTGATTGTTGCGTTTCTCGGTCCGCAAGCCGGGTTCGATGCGGAAGGTACGTTCGGCAAGGTCCTCGACTTCCTACTGCCGAACATGGGCGTGCACAGCATCGCCGTGACCCAGGACAGTAAACCCTTGCTCTTCGTGCGCAACGCAGACCTGGGCGCGGTCGGAGTCCTCGATGCGCTGAGCGGCGAGCATCTCCGGAGCATCGACGAGACCGGTCTGTCCGGCGCGCTGTTGGTGGTGCCATGATCGACCCGGTCATCGAGCTATCGGTTCGCTTCGCGCTTGCGCTCCTCTTTGCCGCGGCCGCCTGGCACAAGGTGTCGGATCGGGTTCGGTTTGGAGCCGTGGTGGGCGCGTACAAACTGCTGCCGTCGTGGCTCGTAACTCCGGCGGCGCGATTCCTCCCCTTGCTCGAAACGTCGATCGCCATCGGGCTGCTCTACCCACCGTCGCGCGAGGTCGCAGCGATCGCAGCCATTCCGCTCCTCTCCCTGTACACGCTAGCCATCTCCGTGAACATCGCGCGCGGACGGCGCGACATCGATTGCGGGTGCTTCGCCGCATCAGCCCGCGTTCCACTGAGCAACTGGCTCGTGGTCCGCAACCTCATCTTGATCGTTGCGGCTTGCGCGCTCCTGTTGCCCATTCGAGCGCGCACCCTGATTTGGGTCGACGGGCTGACTGTCGTGACGGCGCTCATCACGCTGTCTCTCCTGTGGACCGCGGGGCAGCGTTTAGCGAATACCGGCCCCTCCTTGCGCCGGTTAGGAGGCGCCCGATGATCGACGCGCTCCTCATTTCGAACGGCGTGCTGTGGCTGCTCGTGATCGGCCTCGCCCTCACGGTCCTCGCTCTCACCCGCCAGATCGGCCTGCTCCACGAACGCATTTCCCCGGTCGGCGCCCTCTCTCCCGAGGCGAGAATCAAAGTCGGTGACCCTGCCCCCGAGGTGGCGTTGATCGATATCCATGACCACCCCGTGCAGGTCGGCGGTGCATCGAAAGACGAGAGCCGGACCCTCCTCTTCTTCCTCTCGCCGACGTGCCCCGTCTGCGACAACCTTTTGCCAACCGTGGAACGGGTTGCCCGCACCGAGGTGCCGCGCGTCCGCGTCGTCCTGGCTAGCGACGGACTGCCCGACGAGCACCGCGCGTTCGCAGCCGAAAAACGCATCACGCACCTGCCGTACATCTTGTCCGCACCGCTCGGCATGACCTACGGCGTGGCGAAGCTCCCCTACGCGGTGCTCATCGATGAAAACGGCATCGTCGCCGCCCAGGGTTTGGTCAACACGCGCGAACACCTCGAGAGCCTGTTCGAGGCGCAGCGGCGCGGAGTCGCATCCATTCAAGAGTACCTAGAGGAGAAGGCCAAATGAGTCGGCTCGATCGTTGGTTCGAAGGTGTGAGTCGGCAGTCCGCCCGGCGGGTGTCACGCCGCAACTGGTTGTCGCGCTTCGGCGGGGTGCTCATCGGTGGAGCCGCCCTGCCCCTGCTTCCCGTGGCGCGTGCCGCCGAGAAGCACACGGTCGGTGAAGATGGTGTCAAAGGGCGCGAAGGTGACCCGACCCGATGCGAGTACTGGCGGCACTGCGCCATCGACGGCTTCCTCTGTAGCTGCTGCGGAGGATCTCACACCGCTTGCCCGCCAGGGACCGAAATGTCCCCCGTCACCTGGATCGGAACCTGCCGAAACCCAGCGGACGGCAAGGACTACATCATCTCCTACAACGATTGCTGCGGAAAGACTTTCTGCGGCCGCTGCATGTGCAACCGCAACGAAGGGGAGCGCCCCCTCTATCACTGGTACCGCAACAACGACATCAACTGGTGCGGAGGCGCCAAAGCGCAAACCTACAGCTGCTCGACTGCAGTCGTCGTCAAGACAGCCAAAGAAGCGCAGCCCGAGAAATGAGACTCGCCGTCACAATCGCGACGTTGCTGCTCACGACGATCACGGCGCACGCGGACTCCTACGAGGAGCACGACTACATCCTGAACTGCTCCGGCTGCCACCGAATGGACGGTTCGGGCTCGAGTGTCGTGCCATCATTCCAAAAGATGCCGGAGCTCGACGGAAAGCTGGGAGCGCGTGAATACTGGATCCAGGTCCCCGGCGCCGCCCAGGCGCCGCTCTCGGACACACGCTTGGCCGCATTGATGAACTGGTTAGTAGAACGCTTCACCGGCAAGCCACCGCAGCCCGAATACAGAGCCCAGGAAGTCGGCCGGCTCCGCAGCACCCCGCTGAGAGACCCCGTCGCCAAGCGCAGCCAGATCCGACATCGCCCATGATCGAAACAATCTCCATCCCCGTCACCGACACCCGAACGCACAAAGCCGCGCCCGCCCCGCCCGATGCAGGGGAAGCACCCTTCCCCGGCGTCGTCGTCATTCACG
>JAUXFZ010000107.1 GCA_030622585.1 Myxococcales bacterium | reverse complement strand
GCGCCGCGCTGGGCGCGAACGTCCATCTGCGAGGGGCGTGCATCGTTCGAGCTGGCGCCCACATCGATGTCGGCTGTGTGCTCACCACTGTCGTCGTCGAGCGAGGCGCCATACTGCTGCCGTACACGGTGGCCGCCGACTCGACCATCGGCGAGGGGGCCCAGGTCGGCCCGTTCAGCCATCTGCGTCCACAAACCCAGCTCGGACCGCGCAGCAAGGTCGGGAACTTTTCCGAAACGAAGAAGACGACGGTCGGCGAAGGCTCGAAAGTAAACCACTTGTCCTATGTCGGAGACGGGGTCATCGGCGAGGGGGTCAACATCGGAGCCGGCACGATCTTCTGCAACTACGACGGTGAGCAGAAGCACGTCACCGTGCTCGAGGACGGCGTCTTCATAGGCAGCGATACTCAGCTCATCGCGCCGCTCACGGTCAAGAAGGGCGCCTACGTGGCGAGCGGGACGACCGTCACCCGTGATGTGCCCGAAGGCGCGCTGGCGGTGTCTCGGACAAAACAAGAAAACAAAGAAGGCTACGCGACTCGACTCCGGGCGCGGCTGCGACGCAAAAAGACGCCCTAACCTTCCGCTCTCGGCCCGCTAGGCCTCAGAAGGAGACCTTGAAGCTTCCACCGCCCGGGCTGACGCTAAAGTCGAAGTCCGGACCCTCTTCGGTGCGCTCGTAGTACTTGCTAGAGCAGGCGATACCTCGATACGACTCGTACCCGAGCACCGAGCCGCGCGGTGCAGTGGCGGTTTGGATCCCGGCCAAGAGCGGAGGAGCGACGTAGATGGCTGCGGTGAGGCCACGGCTCGCGCCTGTCCATTGGGTGGCCTTGACGGTACCGCCGGCGACGCCGTAGATGAGGGTGCTCACGACCCCCAACGGACCACCCATCAAGTCTTCGATGCTGGCCGACTTTTTGAGGGTCTGCGTCGCGTAGAGAAGCTTGGCGCGCCGGGCCTCTTCTGTACTGCCATCCATTCTCCGAATGCGCTTTGCGCCCCACACGTCCGGCGCGGGGATGATCATGTGGGTAAGCCCCATGAAGTAAGCGCCACCGGCGAGGTAGGCCCAACCGAACTTGTCCGCGTTGTTCGAGTCCCTCGCCGCGTTGACGGCGGCATAGGTCATGCCAGCACCGCCGGCGAGCCAGAGGCTCATCCAGACGTACCGCCACCGGGTGGCCTGGGGCTTGCCGTCCTCCATTTTTTCCTGAATGTAGCGAATGCGGTACCGCACCTCGTCGTCGCTGAGCTCCTCGATGCAGCTAAACGCATCCTGGGCGCTCGCCGGCCTCGGCGGGGCCAGGAGGTTAAAGGCCAGCGCGCACGTGAGGATCAGCGCAACGCGTCGAATTACAGAATTCAGGTATCGATGATGTTCAGCCACAACCTACCCTTGCTCGTCAGGTGGCCGGGATAGTACGCAAAACCTCCCCAGACTGCGACAGCGATTCGCATAACCAGCCACTTTTTTCATCAGCCGTATTGGGCAGCGCCTGTAGGGATACAGTCTGACTAGATGCTCTCCAGGCGAGCTGAGCATCCAAGCTTCACGCTAGGTACCTCGACGCACCGGATCGGGAGGTTATGCTGGGGGCGTGGATAGCGTTCTTTTTAAAGGTCTTATCACTGTCGCCGCGCTCTCGGTGCTGATCATCATTCACGAAGGGGGTCACTACCTCGCTGCCCGGGCATTCGGCATGCGGGTCCTCAAGTACAGCATCGGGTTTGGTCCTACGTTGTTCCGCTACCAGCCCAAAGGGAGTCCTACGGTCTTCCAGGTCGCGGTGATTCCGTTCCTCGCCTACGTGCAGATTGCGGGCATGAATCCAAACGAGGAAGTCGACCCCGACGACCCCGAGCTCTACCCCAACAAGAGCCTGTTCGCGCGGGTGACGACCATTGCGGCCGGGCCGATCGCCAACTACCTGACGGCATCCGCGATCGTCTTTGGCCTCGGCGTCACCAATACCCTGCCGCCCATGCAGCCCGCCGAGCCGATGCAGGTCGGCCACGTCGTGCCCGATTCGCCGGCGGCGCAAGCCGGCCTTCAAGAAGGCGATGTCATCGCGATGGCGAACGGTCGAACGATTACGGACGTCGCCGAGCTGATCGAGGAAACCGCGCCGCGTGCCGGTGAGCCGACGGTCTACGTGGTCGAGCGTGAAGGTCGAACCCTGCCGCCGATCACGATTACTCCTGCGGATCACGATGGCCGGGGCCAAATCGGCGTGGGCGCGAAATTGATTCGACTCTACGAAAATTTAAACGTCTGGGATTCGGCCAAGCTGTCGATCGTGCTGCCCTATCAGATGACCATGGCGCAGCTGAACGGCCTCGCCGACATGTTCAAACGGCGCAGCACGGAAGGCATCGGCGGCCCCGTCATGATGGGGAAGATGGTCGCCGAAGCCGCACAGGCCGGCGCCGCCCCGTTCCTCTGGATCTTGATGTTCATCTCCGTAGCGCTCGGCATGTTCAACCTCTTGCCGATGCCTGCGCTCGACGGAGGCCGGCTGATTTTTCTAGGCTACGAGGCGATCACACGCCGCCGCGCGAATGAACGCTTCGAGATGGCGGTCCATGCGTTTGGGATCGTATTCTTGCTCGGCGTGATGATCCTCGTCACGTACCGGGACATCTTCGGCTAGACCGAGTAGCTTCCTGCAATGCACCCCGATGTGATCGTGGTCGGTGGCGGCTTGATGGGTTGCAGCGTCGCCTATCGGCTGGCCAAGGACGGAGCCCGAGTGGTGGTTCTCGAACGAAGTATCCCGGGCGCCGAGGCCTCTTCAGCGGCTGCAGGGATCCTCGGACCTACGGTCGAATCCTACGACGACGCGGCCGCCCTGCAGCTCGGACGACGAAGCCGAGAGCTCCATGCCGAGCTGGCGGATGAGCTCGACGGGCTCTTGGGTCTCGACGTCGGCTTCCGGCGTTGTGGTGTCGTCAAGGTCGCGTTCACCGCGCAAGAGCTGGCGGAGCTCGACGGGCAGCTGTCGAGTCTCGAGGCGCACGGCGTTCGCTGCGATCGCTGGACCCCGGCCGACCTCCGGCGCGAGGAGCCGGCGGTGAACCCCGAGGCCGTCGGTGCGTTGAGCATGTCGGAGGATGCCCAAGTCGAGCCGAAGAAGCTGCTTTCGGCGGTGGCCCTGGGCGCCGAACGGAAAGGCGCCACGTTTCGGAGCGGGTCGACGGTTCGCGAGATCCATATCGAGGGTGGGCGCGTACGCGGCGTACGGCTCGGTGACGCGGTCATCCAAGCGGGGCACGTAGTGGTGGCCGCTGGAAGCTGGACGACGCTGATTCCCGGGCTGCCCTTTGATTCCGAGACGATTTATCCGGTGCGCGGTCAGATGATCGCGACGCACACCCGTCCGCCGATCTTTCGGCGCATCGTCTTCGGTGCAGGAGGCTACGTGGTCACGCGCCCCGATGGCCGTGTGCTGTGCGGCTCGACGATGGAACGCGTTGGGTTCGAACGTGGAGTCACGTTCGGCGGGTTGGCTGACGTCATCGACAAGGCCACCCGGATCGCCCCGTCGCTTCGGTCCGCCGGAGTCGACGAGCACTGGTCGAGCTTTCGCCCGGGTACGCCCGACGGGTTGCCGCTGGTCGGCGAAACTCGAATCGAAGGCTTGCTTCTAGCGAGCGGCCATTATCGCAACGGGATCCTGTTGGCCCCGCTGACGGCGGAGCTGATTTCCGAGGCCATCGCTGGCAAGCCGTCGTCCCGACAGGCCCAAGCGCTCTCCCCGCACCGGTTCGAAGAGCAGGCTTCGTGACAGACGTATCCGAGCAGAAGGTCACAGCGAATGGGCTCGCGCATCACGTCATTCGTTGGGGCGACCGCCCGGTGGATGTAGTGTTTTGCCATGGCTTCCTCGATGTCGGATGGAGCTTCGACGCCGTCGCTCGCGAGTTGGTCACCGCCGGGCACGGCGTCGCCTCATTCGATTGGCGAGGGCACGGCCAAACCGAGTGGGTCGGCGCGGGTGGGTACTATCACTTCCCCGACTACGTTCTCGACCTCGAGGAACTGCTCCCACAGTTGAGCAGCGGACCCGTTCATCTCGTCGGACACTCGATGGGCGGCTCGGTTTGCGCAATGTTCGCGGCAGCTCGCCCGGAGAAACTGCGAACACTGACGCTGATCGAGGGTATCGGCCCTCCTGAAGTGGAACCACGGGACCCAACTACACGGCTGCGCGCGTGGCTCGATGGGGTCGCGGAAGTTCGAAGCAAGACGCCGCGCCCCATGCAAGACGAACGAGCGGTGTTGAAGCGGATGCGTGCGCAGAACCCGGAGCTCACAGACGAGCTCGGTCTGTTTCTGGCGAGCAAGAGCACGACAGCCGTGGATGGCGGCGTCCGATGGACCTTCGACCCCCTGCACAAGACCTGGTCACCTCGACCGTTCCAAGCCGATTCCTTCGGCAAGCTTCTCGAGACGATTTCCGCGCCGACGCTGATCATCGCGGGCGAGCGCGGTTTCCGACTGCAAGACGAGCAGGAGCGGATGGCGAAGATCGAAGGTCATCGCTTCGTCGAGATCCCAGACGTGGGCCACATGATTCACTGGTTCGAGCCGCAGGCCCTCGCCTCGGAGCTCGTCTCATTCTTCGCTGACGACGGGCCTTGACCGGCTCATGGGCTCGTGAAACGCTGCCGGCCCATGCGACGGATTTTGTTGGTTTCGCTCGCCCTCGTTGGCGGGTTTGCGGTGCAAGCGCTTGCCGAGGACACGCCCAGCAATGCGGACGAGGCGCGTCGTGCAGCGGTCTTCGCGACGGTCGGCTCTGCGACCATCACCGTCGGCGATCTCGAAGACACGATCAATGCCCGCTCTCCGTATTCCCGCAAGCGCTTCGCCGAGCCCAAAGTGCTCCAGGAGTTTGCGGACGATCAGGTTCGCAACGAGCTGTACTACCAGGGGGCGGAGAAGCTCGGGTACGCCGAGGACCGGGCCGTCGCGAAGTTCCTCGACCAGACCCTCGTTCAGTTGTTCATTCGCAAAGATTTTCAAGAGGCCGTGACGCCTGATGAGGTCCCCGAAGCAGACGTCGTGAAATACTTCGCAGACAACCCCGAGGAATTCCGTCGCGTAGAGATGCGCCGAGCCAGGCACGTTCTCGTCGCGAGCAGGGCAGAGGCCGATGCCATCCTCGCACTGCTGGCGTCCGAGAACCGGACATTCCGTGCGTTGGCGAAAGAGCGCAGTCTCGATACCGAAACCAAGCTGCGTGGTGGTGACCTCCTGTATTTCACCGCCGATGGAAAGCTCGTTGGTAAGCAGGACGGCGCGGCAGTCAACGCGACCCTCGCGGAGGCGGCATTCGAGCTCGAAAACACCGGCGGCCTGACCACGTCACTCGATCTCGGAGACGGGCATTGGAGCATATTGGAGCTCACCGGGATTCGGCCGGAGCGAGTCCAAACGTTCGAACAGGCGAGCAACGGAATCCGACGAACCCTGTGGCGCGAGGAACGCGAAGCAACGCTCGCCAAGCTGATGGACGACCTGCGCGCCGAGCTAAAGCCCGAGGTCTACGCCGAACGGATGGACGCAATCGTCCTCGAGCGGGCCGACGCGCCGATCGAGCCCCCGAACCAGTAGAAAACAGCCCGGGTTCGCCGAGCTTGCCAATTCGCTGCGCTCCGGTTACTAAATGAACGTTCATTCATTATCGGAGTCGGGGAGCTATGTCGTCTACATTTCAGCCATTTAAGGAAGAACATCAGATCTTCCGACAGCAAGTTCGAACCTTCGTCGAAAACGAGCTCGCGCCCAAAGTCGACCAGTGGGAGGAGGAAAAGCTCTTTCCCAACTCGGTGTTCAAGCAAGCCGGCGACCTGGGAATCCTGGGAGCGCACTACCCCGAAGATGTGGGCGGCAGCGGCGGCGACTTTTGGATGAGCGTGGTCAAGTCCGAGGAGCTCCCTCGCTGCGGCGCGGCTGGTGTGGTGATGGGGCTGTTGGTGCAAAGCGACATGGCGACGCCCGTGATTAACGACCTCGGTTCGCGCGAGGTAAAAGACGAGTTCTTGGTGCCGGCGATCCACGGCGACAAGGTTGCGGCGCTGGGGGTCACCGAGCCTGGCGCCGGCTCGGACGTGGCAGGACTTCGCACCACCGCGCGGGCGGTCGGTGACGAATACGTCATCAATGGTTCGAAGACGTTCATCACCAACGGCACGCGCGCAGACTTCGTCACGCTCATGGTCAAGACCGACCCCGAGGCAGGCCACAACGGCATTTCGATCATCGTGTGCCCGACCGACGTCAAAGGTTTCAGCATCTCGAAGAAGCTCGAGAAAGCGGGTAACTGGTCGAGCGACACGGCCGAGCTGTTCTACGAAGATGTTCGTGTTCCGAAGCGATACCTCCTCGGCGAGGAGGGAATGGGCTTCGTGTATCTCATGCAGAACTTCCAGTCGGAGCGTCTGGTCGGTTGCGTGAGTGGGCTGGCCGGCGCGAAGCTGGCGCTCGACCGGTCCGTTCAGTTCGGACGGGAGCGCGTTGCGTTCGGCAAGCCGCTGATCAAGCGCGAGTACTGGCAGCAGAAGTTCGTCGACTTGTACACCAAGTACGAGGCCGCCAAGGCGCTCACCTACAACGCGTGCGCCGCGTACAACGAGGAGAAGTTCGTGAACGAGGGCCCCGTCTCGATGGAGACGACCCGAATCATCTCGATGTCCAAGGCCTACGTCGGCGACGTCACAGCAGAGATCCTCGACCAATGCCTGCAGTTCCACGGCGGAATGGGCTACCTCGAAGAGCTCTGGGTCGCCCGAGCCTGGCGCGACGGCCGCCTCTTCCGCATCGGCGGCGGAGCCACCGAAGTCATGCGCTACACCGTCGCGAAGATCATGGGACTATAAGCGGTGTCGGTGCCGGTCGCCTAGGGTGGGTCCAGGCAGCCGTCTCCCGGCAGTCCGCGACACTCCTCGAAGTCCTCTACGCAACCAGCCAGATTCAGGCAGTCGAAGCACGGCGTGCGGCACGCGTCGAACTGACATTGGGGCCCGCAGCGCGAGTCGAAGCCGCACTGTTCGAGCGTTCCGTAGCAGGTCGCGCACTCGGTCGAAAGACCGGGGACTCGATCCTCGACGCACGCGGCGACGCACTCGTCGTATGACTCATTGGTGACCATGCAAAACGGGGGCAAGTTGGGCGACCCGCAAATGCGGGCCACATCGCGCAGGTCGTCGCCCAAGAGAGCCTCGAGATCCGATTCGTTGTCGCACGCGCCCTCGGGCTCCCCGCCGTCCACCTCGGCGTCGGCACCCCCGTCCGCCACGGGCGAGCCACCGGATCCGCCAATCTCTACGCCGCCGCCGACGCCCGATCCAGGGTTATCACCGGTAACCGTCGGCGGCGCCGACTCGGTGCAACCGACGAAGCAAAGAGACAAGACCAAAGCCCACTTCATGAACCAAGCCTGAGCGCCGCACGCCCCAACGTCAACGGAGACACCGACACCACCGAAACCTTCCCAGGGACGATTTCAAGAAACCTGCTCTCGAACGGGCCGATGAGGGGGGTATGACTCTGCCTCGGCCCGTGGTGCCGAACACCACGTATCTGGTGACGCGTCGCTGTCTCGGGCGTCGTTACTTGTTGCG
>JAUXFZ010000060.1 GCA_030622585.1 Myxococcales bacterium | reverse complement strand
CAGGGCCAGTGTCTGTGCCAGTGCCAGTGCCAGTGTCTGTGCCAGTGCCAGTGCCAGTGCCAGTGTCTGTGCCAGTGTCTGTGCCAGTGTCTGTGCCAGCGCCAGTGCCAGTACAGGCTTCCGCGCCTGACTCTGGGCCTTCGAGTCGGCCACCGGCCGGCGTCTTCTCCAAGAGCTCCGGCATATTCGACGAACCATTCCCCACGCGAACCATGGCACGCATCCTCGCGGAGCAAGGGCACTTCAAGCGATCGCTCGCAATCTACGCGGGGTTGCTGCGGGGCGCGCCTGGTGATCGCGAGCTGAGCGCCGAAGCGGCCGACGTTCGTGTGCGTTCGAGGGCGCGGCGTCCGCAAGCTCATTGATGCCGGCGATCTTGCGCTGCGCGCCGTCTTCCGCATGATGGAGGTGTGACGCAGGGTTCGAACCAACAGCGCCAGCACAATCGCTATCCGGTACGTATCTCCTGCGAGCTCACCATCTCGGGCGAGACACTGCATGCGGAGACGATGAATCTGAGCAGTGGTGGCGCCGCGATCACATTCGCACGGCCTCTCACGATCGGAGAGGTGGTGACGGTCGGCTTCTTCTTGACCCAGGACGGAATCGAAGACCCGGATCGATCGCCCTTCGAATGCGCAGCATCAATTCGTTGGGTCAAGGCCGTCGGGCCCCGTGGGCATGAGGCGGGGTTGCAGTTTCTGTCGCCCTCCGCGGAGCAACGCGAGCTGCTGAACGATTTCCTGAAACAGGCCGCCTGAACGTTCAGACGATGGCGGCCGCCGACTCGCGACGCAGCGGCGGCACCAAGGCGCGGGTTGCGACCGCGCAGACGCACCCCACGGCGAGAGCGCTCCACTGCGGAAAAAGGACGCCGATATCGACGAGGAATCCGACCAGCGCGATGCCTAGCCCCAACCCCGCGCAGGTCGCGGCCGCCTTCCGGCTCATGTCGAAGACCTGTGCGACTAGCAGCAACGTGGCCGCTTTGCCTACCAGCGACGTAATCCCCATGACGGAGCCCGCGAACGGCCAACCTCCAAGAAACAGCGTGGCCCCGAGCACCGCGGCGGCCGCCGAATAGAGAGACGCAGACAGCGAACCGCGAGCGCTCATGGTGGCGAGCGCGTAGAGGTAGGCGGCAAAGGCGAGGAACGACGCGGGCGACTGGAAGATGTACCAGCGCAGGATCGACGGGCTCTGCGAAGCCACGATCGCTGTGATGCTGGCGGTTTGCGCCAGCAGCATGACGGTCAGCGTCGCTGCGACGGCGAACGCGAAGCTGAACGCTCCGGCACGATGTCTCGCGGCGAGTGTAAAAAGCGCGGCGAAGGTGCCCAAACCAAGGATCCACATGGTCGTCCACTGCAAAGCGGCGACACAGATCAGCAGTGTGGCGAAGGCCAGCACCAGACTCGCACGGGTCAGCCAGGCAGGAAGCGAGACCGTCGAAGCGCGGGAACGCAAGCAAAGAGTCGCTGGGGAGACCCAACCGACCAGCAGCCCGAGAAGGATGAACAATCCTAGCGCAATGGGGTCGAGTGCGCGTTCGGTAGCCTCATGCGGCCAACGAAGCGAATGAACCCCGCGGAGGCCGTCTCGGGCCACGAGCACGGTCGACTCTTCCTGGCTCGGGTCCGGAACGAAGTCGCGCCAACTGTAAAGGCTCATGCCGTCGAGGCCGACGAGCATATCTCCCGACTCGACTCCCTGAACGGCGGCGAGTCCGTCGGGGTCGACGGCCACGACTCGAACCCCCACGGTTCCGAGCTCCTCGCGCGACAGCTCGAGCCCAAAACTCTGTGCGCCGTTCGGCTCGGTCTGCTCCTCGCGAGCGCTGTCGGCGCGAAGTTGAGCGGACGTGTCGGGTAGGAAGTCGACTCGCACCCTCTCGGTGGCGAACACATCGCGGTGGTCGTCCGCAGCCCGAAACCCAACCCTCAACTCTCCGTCGACGGTAGCCCGGCCCCCGAGCGCGTCGATCAGCTCTTCCTCGATCGGGATCTCGATGAGAGACTCAGACTTCACGATACCTGCGAGGTGCGCGTTCACGACGCTCGACTGCATCCCTGGGCGATGAACGGATCCGCGCAGCACGATGGCGGGCGCACGCCCGAGCGGAAAGCCACTGCCGTGAATCCGAAGCGTGCTGCCAGGCTCGATCTCCGAAGGCTCGATGGCGTCGACTTCGAGCAGCGCGAGGTCGTCGTATGCGCTGCAAGCCGAGAGCAACATGACCAGGAAAACGACCGCTCGCATCGCCTTTCCGTTTCGCCGCCGCGACGCGAAACGTCAAGGAATCCGAGGGCGCGCTTGCGCCCCGTGCGTGGGGAGCTAAGCCGGGCTCCCTTTGGGGCCATAGCTCAGCTGGGAGAGCGTCGCACTGGCAGTGCGAAGGTCAGGGGTTCGATCCCCCTTGGCTCCACCCCCTAGAAGCCTACTTCTTCGCCGCAGGCGTCTTTTTCTTCTTCGTTTTGGTCTTGAGCTGCTTCGCCGCCTTGTCGAGCCTCTTCTCGAGATCGGCGATCGCCTTCGCAGCCTTCTTCTTCTGTGCGGCGCTCTTCTTGGTGGCGGTCTTCTTCGCCTTCGCGAACCGCCGCTTGAGGTCGGCGCGGGTCTTCTTCGCCTTCCGCTTCAGAGCCGCCGTCTCTTTCTCGGCGTCCTTCTTGGCTTTGACGAGCTTCTTTTTGACTTGAGCGCGCGCCTTGACGGCCTTCTTCTTCACCGCGGCCGCTTCGGACTTCACCGTCTTCTTTGATGTCCGCTTCTTGGCGGCCTTTTTGGGCGCGGCCTTCTTCTTGGCAACCTTCTTGGGCGCCGAGCGCTTCTTCGCCGTCTTCTTCACTGTTTTCTTAGACGCTGACTTCTTCGCTGTCGGCTTCTTCTTAGTGCTTTTTTTCTTCTTGGCCGCTTTCGCCATGACACGCTCCATTGTGAGTGAGCGCGCATTATAGACAGGCGAGACGTTTTGCGAACAAGAAAACGTCGACGAGCCAATCTCCGGCACTAGGGCCGACACAGCCCCGCCCCCCGGTCTCAGGCTCCCGGCGAGCTTCCGGACTCGTGCGGCATGCGGTGCGTCGGGCTCTGGAAGTAGTGCATGGGCGAGTACTGAGCGAGATTCGTCGCGCGGGACGTATAGAGCCCGGCGTACTGCTCGACTTGATGGCCGAAGCTCGAAACCTCGCTGCCGGCCTTGAAAACCGAGCCCCAAAACGGGTGGAACGCTTCGTCAAGAGTGTCCTGCAACGCCGAATGCTCGGCGTCCAAGTCCTTGAGCTGCGCCCGCAAGCGGTCGATCGAGTGCCTGTGCCGGACGCGTTTCGCGTCCAACGTGGCCTTCTCGGGGCCCGAGTCGTGATCGTGGAGCTTGCGTTCGACGTTCTTGAGACGCGCCTGGTGCTCGCGCAGCTCGTCCTGCACGGCGCCGCGCATTTGCTCGAGCGAGTCGGCGCGCTCGAAGTTGAGTGCGTGCTCGCGAAGCACCCGGAGCTCGTCGTCCATCTCCTGGATGATCATGGCAGTGCGCCAGGTGGACTCTTTCTTGGCTCGAAGCACGTCGCCGTAGATGTGATCGCCCACGTAGAGAATCTCATCGCCGGAGAAGCCGAGAGCCGTCTGAAGATCAGCGATATTGCCCCCAGTGTAGACCCTTCCCCGCTTGGGTTTCCGGGTTTCCGCCTGCGCTTCAATGTCGACGAACGGTGCCTTCTCGGTAAAGAAACTGGGCTTCTCGGCAGCGGAGCAGATGTAGTCAAAGTAGTTCCTCCAGCTCGGATACTCCTCGAGTGCGTCATCGAGGAGGTACCTCATCATGGCTTCGGTGTAGTCGGGCCCCGAGTTCGTCACGAGAAAGAGCCGTTTGCCGGCGCTCCGTAGCTTGTGAAGAAGCGCCCCGAGACCGGGGTCGCGGTCAACGTACCCGGGCAGGTCGTCGAGCACTGCGTCGAGGATCGAGCCGTCCTGGTGAGAGAGGTCGGCACACTCCCGGATGTCGGAAAACAGCCGCCCATAGTCGAGCGCGGCTCCGAGCGTCTCGAGATGCTCGACAACCGCCGCGTAGACCGCCACCTCGGACAGCCCGTACAAGGTGTCGACCCAGTGGTATCGCTCCGTGCCGGGACGGAGTCGCCGCGTGTGGTACGCCCGGCGGCGCTCTTCGCGCGTAAGCTTGCGGAACCCGTGGTACGCGGTCTTCACGTACCGATGGGCATCCATCTTGAGCACATTGCCAAGCTTCCGGTCGATGAGCAGACCCCGTATCGGGAAGTCCGTCCGGTACTTCATCGACAGGAGCTCCTCGGCGTAGCCCCGGTCGACGAGCTTGCGGACGGTAGCCTCGATGCTCAGCCGATCCATCTCAGCCTGGCGATAGATCGCAAGCGTGTAGTCCATGTCGAAGCCGACGGCTTTGACTTGGTCGAGCCTCAGGTTGCGGTTGCAGTACACCCTACGCCCGGCGGGAGGAGGGAACACGCTCCCCGCGGGGGAGTCAAACTCGGGCGCCGGGAAACGCTCCTGCAAGAAAATGCTCAGTTGTCGGCGGGGTAAACCGCGACGCGCTTGCCGGTTCGACCGCGTCGCTCGAACGTGACGATGCCGTCAATTTTGGCCCAAAGCGTGTAGTCCTTGCCGACGCCGACGTTCGCACCCGGGTGGAACGTCTGACCGACCTGGCGAACCAGAATGCTGCCTGCGGGGACGGTCTGGCCACCGAACACCTTGACGCCGCGGTACTGCGGATTGGAATCGCGGCCGTTGCGGGTTGAGCCCTGACCCTTTTTATGTGCCATGGCGCTCCCTTAGCCCTTCACGCTCTTGATGCGAAGCTCGGTGTACGGCTGCCGGTGACCGCGACGGTTCCGATAGCCCTTCCGGCGCTTCATCTTGAAGACGATGATTTTCTTGGCGAGGTCCTGTGCAACGATTTCGGCCGTGACTTTGGCGCCACCAACATGGGGCTTGCCCACTTCAACCTTCTCGCCACCGACCATCAGGATGTCGGTGAACTCCACATTGGAGCCGACATCGCCTAAGAGTTTTTCGACGCGAATCGTGTCGCCTTCGGCAACTCGATACTGTTTTCCGCCTGTTTGAATGACCGCGTACATGGTGAATCCGTCTGTCCCTGGGATTCAGGGGCGCGTAGTCTAGGGGCTCGCGCCCTCCCTGCAAGCCAAAACGGAGGCCCTGGGAAGAGGGGGCAGCGTGATATGCTAACATGTTAGAATCACACAGACATTTGCCCTTTGGGAGCGGGCCGAGCGAGGCTCGGACGCCGTGGATCGAGGATCAGGGCGAGGCCGACGAGCGCGTACTCCAAAATCTGCGCCCCAAGCGGCAGGTCCCACACACCTTCGGCGGCCCAGCGGTCGAGCGGCGCATAGGCACATAGGATCGCCGCACTCCAGACCAAGCCAGCCGAGCCCCCAGCGGCGACCTCCAGCGGAAGAAGCCACGCGAGATACCAGGGGTGGACCTGCGGCGACAAGAGCAGCACTGCCCAGACGAGCACACGAACAGCCGTCGTCGGGGGGACGCGACGGTAGACGACGAGCACGCACAAGCCGATCAAGACCACAGCCACGATGGAGCGCGCAACGAACTCAGCGGAACCGGGCTCGAAGAGCGCGTGGCTGAGCTTGTCGACCAGCGCAAACCCGCTTTCGTTCCCGCGCCAGCGTGTTGCGAACTGTCCCGCACCTGAAACCGGATCGACCAGCGCACGCGACCAAGCGAGAGGCACGAGCAAGAGGGCCGATCCGAATCCAGCCGCGACCAACACCCGAGGCCGTCGCACGAAAAGCGGGAGCACGACCAGCCCCACGACTTTGAGCCCGACGGCCGCGCAGGCCGCGACGCCGGCTTGCGCGAATCGATGCCGTGAAAGTGCCCACGCGACCACGAGGAGTGAAACGCCGCACAAGATATCGAAGTGACCATTGAGCGCCGCCTCGCTGAGCAACAAGGGGTTGAGAGCAATCGCCAGGGAGGCCTTCCGCTCGGTACACACGCGTGCCACCACGGCCACCGAGAGCGCGTGGGCAAGAAGGGCCAGTAGTTTGAGCGTCCAAACCTCCCCTCCTAGCCACTGCGCCACGACGAAGATGAGTTGCGAAAGCGGGGGATAGATGCTGGTAAGGGGCCGGTTGTTGATGTTCGCCCACAGGCCGTCGCGTAGGTGCGCCACGGCCGCATCGTCCGGAGCGAGCCGGTAGGGGTTGAACCCTTCGAACCAGAGCCGGCCTTCCCACAAATAGCGGTACAGATCGTCAGACAAGAGGGGCGGGGCAAAGAGCAACACCGCGCCGAAGAGCGACGCGGAAGCGATGGCGATCCGGTCGAGGGCTTGCTTGCTCGAGACGACGCGCGAGAACACGAGAGCACCGGCATAGGGGACGAAGCACAGCGCCAAGCCAACGACGACTGCGGACGGCGGCCCGCCCCACCGCGCCCTGAGCGCAACCCCCCCGACGACGCATCCTTGTAGCGCCAGACATAGAGCAAAGAGCGCGCCGTCCCGGCGGGCGGTCATTGGATGACGAACCGAACGACTCGAATCCGTTCGCCCGGTACCAAGCTATGGCGGTATTGACCTACGATTCGACGCCCGACGGCAATTGAAACGGTCACGTCGGTGGGCCCACCGCCGCTGATACACTCGCCCCAATAGTGCAGCTCGACTGCGTAGATTCCGTCGGTTGGCCGCGTACCTACCCACCGAATGTTTTCGATCCGGGGATTCGGCATGTCGCTCGCGCAGTCACCTCGCCCCGAGTGATCCACTCGTGCACCGAAGGGAGTCGCCGGCCGCTGAAAGCTCAGTGTGTCGCCGAGCGGGCCCGTCACGTAGAGGTCAACGTCGGCGCCGGTGTCCCAGGAGGCGGTGATCTGCATGAGGCCGGTCCCGTATCCACAGCCGTCGTCGATCACGCCGTCACAATCGTCGTCGAGCGCATTGCAGGATTCTTCCTCCGGGTTGGCGCAGTCGCGGGGGATCTCTTCCGCCGTCGCTATGGGTACGATGGATACCAGCGTCGGAGCTTCGACGAGGCTCGGTTCGTCGTCGGTCTCGGACACATCGCTGGCCGTCTCGCTCGCAGGCCCCTCGACGCCCCTGCCGGCACACGCGACCAACAGCATCAAACAGGCGATGGCCACTCGTCTCGTCATCCGGCAGGCACTATAGCCGAGGTAGCGTACAATGCGGACGCGATGATGGAGGCACTCAATCAGGCCAAAGAGGCCGTGGCCGATCGGATCGGAACGCCGGACGTCGCTCTGGTCCTCGGATCGGGGCTCGGTGACTACGCGAACGGGTTGGACGGCGCGCACGCAATCCCGTACGGCGAGATCCCGCACATGCCCCTCTCGAGCGTGGAGGGGCACGCGGGCAACCTCGTCACGGGCCAAAAGGCAGGCAAGCGCATCATTGCGATGCAGGGACGCGCCCACCTGTACGAAGGCAACTCGCCGGGCGAAGTCGCGTTCGGTGTCCGGTTGATGGCCATCCTTGGAGCCAAGACGTTGATCGTCACAAACGCGGCGGGAGGAATTGGGCCGAGGCTCGAGCCCGGAGCCCTGATGGCGATCACCGACCAACTCAACCTCACCGGAGCGAGTAGCCTCGTCGGACCAAACGACAAGCATCAGGGTGCTCGATTTCTCGACATGACCACCGCGTTCGACCCGGCGCTCATCGAAACGGCGAGCACAGTGGCGGTGGCACAGGGATTCGAGCTCCAGCGTGGTGTCTACGCCGGCCTGTTGGGGCCAGCCTACGAAACCCCGGCCGAAGTCCGGATGCTCAGGACACTCGGAGCGGACGCGGTGGGGATGAGCACCGTGCTCGAGGTGCTCGCCGCACGTCATATGGGGGTTCGTGTCCTGGGCATCTCGTGCATCTCCAACCTCGCTGCCGGGCTCTCGGGTAGCCCGCTGAGTCATGAGGAAGTGCAAGAGAGTGCCCGCCGTGTTCGGCCGCGGTTCGAATCGCTGCTGTCGGGTGTCCTGGAGGCGATGTGATGGACGAAAGCTCGTGGGATGCATTGAGACAAGCCGCAACGAAGGTGCGCGCACGCGCATATGCTCCCTACTCGGGGTTCGTTGTGGGGGCAGCCATCCAGACCAAGAGCGGCGCCGTCTTCACCGGATGCAATGTCGAGAACGCGAGCTACGGCGCCACGATCTGCGCGGAACGGGTGGCGATGGCCGCCGCCGTTGCGGCCGGAGAGCGGGAGCTCATGGCGCTCGCGATCTCCACCAAAGCGGAGCGCCCCACTCCGCCTTGCGGGATCTGTCGCCAATGCCTGGCCGAGCTCGCACCGAGCCTTTCGATACGGAGCTACGCGGGTGGCACGCACGCCGGGTACGATCTCTCGTCACTTCTGCCGGACGCCTTCGGTCGCGATCAGCTCGAGTGAGAGGTCCTCAATCGTAGCCAAGCGCGATCTTACGTAGCTTCGCCTCGACCTCCGCCCGGTCGAGCGCCTCGGGGCCAGCGCGCTCGAGGTAGCGGCCATACTCGACCACGGCTTCCTGACGCTTCTTCTGCCCGTAGTAGATGTCCCCGGTCAGCCGATGCGAGTCGGCCAGCCAGGCGTTGGGGCCAACCGTTTGCTCGCCTAGAGACGTGGCATGACCCAAGGAAGTGAGCGCCTTCGCCCGCTGGCCTTCGTCGAGCTGCAAGCGCCCCAGACGGTACCACCAGTACCCACGCTCCGGATCGGCGGCGACCGCCCGCTCGAAGTCCAGGATCGCTTCCCTCATTTGGCCCAGCTGGTAGTGGCACTCGCCCATGGCCGCCCATGCCTCCACGCGGCTCGGGTTGAGTTCGATGGCCTTGCGCAGGTCGCTGAGTGCGTCGCGAACGATGCCCGCACGAATACGAATTCGCGCACGAAGCCAGTACGCGTCTCCGAGTGTCGGATCGAGCTTCAGCGCGGTGTCGAGTTCCCGCAGCGCGACCGTCATCTCATTCGACTCGAGCGCTACCCAGGCAACGTACATTCGATAGAGGCCACTGTCGGACTCGAGTCGTGCGGCGCGGAGGAAGTGCTGCCGAGCGTTTTCCGTCTGACCCCGTTCCAGCTCGACACGTCCGAGATAGTGCTCGGCTTCGGCGGAGTAGGGCTGAGCTGCGATCACCTCCGTGAGCAGCTTCTCCCCCTCTTCGAGCTCCCCGGTGATGACCAGGACGGCGCCGAGACGCGACTTCAGCGCGGCGTCATTGGGTGCTTCTTCGAGTGCTTTGCGGTAGCTCGCGACGGCCGCATCCGT
>JAUXFZ010000478.1 GCA_030622585.1 Myxococcales bacterium | reverse complement strand
TTGGGGATCTTGAAGTCGTAAGTGTCGCCCGCGGTGTAGTGGTACGACATCGAGAGCGCGCTGCCCTTGGTGTAGGGGCCCATGTGCGTACCGTCGATGGCCGAGGCGGAGAGCGAGGCCTGGATCGTGCCGTGCTTGTCGGACTCCTTGAAGAACTCGCGAATCACCTCGATGGCGCTTCCGTAGCTGAGCTTGGAGAGGGTGCGCCGCGTCTTCTCGTCCGGCGCCATCGCGATGATCTCCTCGAGCGTGGGCGGGTGTTCGTGCAAATAGCCCTCGAACATCTCTTTAAATGTCGCGAAGAAAGAGCCCAAGCTGTTGAAGCCGTCGAGCGCGTCCACGCCGTGGTCTTCGACGAGATGGTTTGCGAGATCGATCGGGTCGGTGTAGCCGATGAAGGGGGTGTCTTCCTCGTCGCCAAAGACGGTGAACGAGCTCTCCGGCCGAATGAGCTCGAAACCTTCTTTGTCCATCTCGAGGTACTTGATCATCTCCTCACGGAAGATCAGGAGCGCCCAAGCGCCGACGCTGTGCTTGTAGCCCTTGAAGAGCTCCTTGGTCGCAGCCTGTCCGCCGGGCCAGTTGGTCTTTTCGAGGATCAGGACCTTCTTGCCGGCGCGCTGAAGCTCGACTCCGGCGGTGAGACCGTTATGGCCTGCGCCCACGATGATTACGTCATACTCGGACATCAATTCGTTCCTTTCGAGTCAGCTCGCTTTTTTCGCGCCCAAGTGCGAGGTCTCGATGCTGAGGGTGAGGGTGCGGTCTGGATGGATTCTCTGCGCTCGTGCAAAGAGCACCTCTTCGGTTTCGACTCGCTCCGGGTCCTGGACACAGGCCTCAGGTGGGCAGGCGGCCGCGCACATCTGCTCGCCATGGTGACCGACACATTCGGTACAGAGCGTGGGGTCGATGACGAAGATTTCCTCGCCCATCGAGATCGCCCCGTTGGGACACTCGTCTTCACAAGCCCCACAGTTGATGCAGTCATCTATGATTGTCGTCGCCATCTCAAGCCTCTATTAATGAAGCGGCCGCCGCCGTGGATCAGGATGTAACACGAATTGACACAACATACAAAACCTGTGTCATGTTTCTTTTGCTTCCTGGGGCCGTCCGGGCTCGCGGCAGCTAAAAGTCATGTATTTACAAGGGCTTGTGTGTGAGCCACGAAGCGCGTACTGAGTAATGATCGAACACATCACGTCATTTTTCGAGCTCGCTGCCTACGCGGCGGACCTTTTCGGGCTGACCCTGCTGGTCCTAGGCTTCGCTCGCGGTGCATTCGGGTGGGTGCGCACAGAGATTGAACGAGAGCCCTGGGAACGGCGCCTTCTCTCCGTGCGCAAGCTGCGCTGTGTCGTTGGCGTTCACATCCTCTACGCCCTCGAGCTCATGATCGTGTCGGACATCATCGACAGCTTCGTCGCGGTGGCGAGACACGAGGGTGACCATGGGGATTTCTTCCACGGCGAAGTATTCTACTCGCTCGTGCAGCTCGGGATGATCGTGCTGATCCGCACAGTGATCGATTTTTTCCTCAGCAAAGAGATCGGCGAGCTCAGCGACTCGACCGGTTGAGCATGCTCCGGCATGGCGTCGCAAACCGAGGCGGGGGTCGACCAGCATCAGCGAACGCGACTATTTGCGCCGCGCGATCGTGCAACTCGACGCCACGCAGGCCGCAGGCTCCGCAATCACCTCGGAGTAACGGTCGCAACGAAGCCACCGTTCGCGGGTAGCGTAATCGTCACCGAAGCGCCCGCCTCGACGGACTGTACGCTGCGCTCGAACGAGTCGGGGGCGTCACCCTGCTCGATGAGCGCAAGCTCGTAAGTCCCCGCGTCCAAGAAACCGAGGGCGAACGTGTACTCGATGGGCACCTCCGCGGCATGAATGCCAGCCAAATACCAGTCGGTTCCTCGGCGACGCGCCAGGATCACGTGCTCATCGATGTCACCCTCGATCAAGCGCGTGTCATCCCAGGCCACGGGAACGGTCGACATGAAGTCGCCGACGTAGGGATATGCGCCGAAGACCGCACGATAGCCGACCTCGGTGTTCGAGTCGGCGCGGTCTGCAAAATGTTGGATGCCAGACTCGAACAGAACCGACAGCGCAAGCGAATGCGCGTAGGGTAGCTCCCTTGCGGCCAACGCGGTTTCGAAGACAACCGGAGTGTAGTCCATCGAGCCAACGACGTTTCGCAACAGCGCGAACTGAACGTTCATGATCGCGGTCGGGGCCGTGGTGCCGGCGACATCGAAGTCGTAGAACTCAGCGCCGTTGACGGCTTCGTGAGTCATCAAGTGGGGATAGGTGCGCTGCCAGCCGCGGGGCACGGTGCAGCCATGGAAGTTGACGAGGAGCCGGTACTCCTTCGCGTCTTCGAGGATACCGATGTACTGATTGATGCGGTCTTGCTTGTCGCTAGCGAAGAAGTCGACCTTGATGCCGGCGAAACCCCACCCTGAGATCTTCTCCATCTCCGCACGCCGAACCGCCGGGTCCGACATGAGGTTGAGCGGGGTTTCCAAAGGGGCGGTGGTGTGTCGGCCTCCGGAATTGTACCAGAGCAGCAGCCTCACCCCGGCGGCGTCGGCCTGGGCGGCCAAATCTTGCAGCGCTTGCTCGGCGTTGTCCCATTGGTCCCACTTGGCATCGATCAGCACGTAATCCCAGCCGTACTCTTCGGCGAAATCGATGTACTCTGATTGAAGCTCCGGGGTTCCCGTCTCCTGGGTGAACCACGACCAGGCCGAGCGCCCCGGTTGGATCCAGCTGGTGTCCTCGACGACCGCAGGCCGGCTCAGGTCATCGACCAGGGTGGACTCGAAGATGGTCGGAAGGTCGCCCATGGCGATCACGCGCCAGGGCGTCATGAAGGGAAGCGGTGAGCTCGGCGGGACCTCGCCAATGCCTCTGCCCTCCCTTTCATCGGGAAAGCGAATCCGATAGAGACCGCCTTCGGGCATCTCGTCGAGACGTGTTCCACAGTAGTTCCGATCGAGGTCCGCCTCGGAGATCATGACGTATCGATTGTTCGCTTCGAGCTCGAACAACGTGG
>JAUXFZ010000111.1 GCA_030622585.1 Myxococcales bacterium | reverse complement strand
TTTCCGGCGGCGGTCGAGGATTGCTACGACGCTTACAGCTGGGTGCGTGACCACGCGCAGGGGCTAGGCATTGCTTCGGATCGAATCGCCGTGGGCGGCGACAGCGCGGGCGGGAACTTGGCGGCAGTCGTTACTTCGATCGCCCGTGATGAGGGCATGCCGACGCCGTACGTTCAGTTTCTCATCTACCCTGGGGTTGCCAACGTCGACTACGCTGGCCGTCAAAAATCCGAGCTTCAAACTGGCTACGGGCTCGACAGGAAGACCACCAACTGGTTCGGCGAAAACTACCTTCTCGAGGCCGACCACGACGACCCGCACGGGGCGCCCCTCTATCTCCAGTCGCACGAGGGTCTGTCCCCGGCCGTCGTCGTCACTGCGCAGTTTGATCTGCTCTGCGACGAAGGAGTGGAGTACGTGGCGAAGCTAGAGGCGGCCGGTGTCCCGGTGAAGCATGTGCATTTCACCGACTTCCCGCACGGCTTTGTCACCATGAGCGTGCTCCCACGTGCACGCGAAGCAATCGCCGAGCTCGCCGCCGAGCTTCGCAATGCGCTGCACGGCGAGTGACCACGATGAGCGTCACCGACTTCGATCCCTTCAGCGCGGACACGATCGAGAACCCGTATCCTTTTTACGAGGCGCTACGCGAGGAGGCGCCGCTCTTCCGGCCGAAGGGGGTCGATTGGCACTACTTGAGTCGCTACGACGACATCAAGCAAGACACGATGGACCCGGAGCGCTTCTCGTCCAACATCGTCGCGATTCTCCTGGCGGGCGGCAGTGGGCGACTGTCGACGTTCGTGCCGCCGCGCCTGCCCTTCGCGCCGCCTGACGTGCTGGCGATCCAGGACCCTCCGATTCATCGCGCCCAGCGTAAGGTCGCGACCGCTGGCCTCGGCAAGGGTTTCGTCCAAGTCCTCGAGCCTCAAGTCCGCGCGTTGGTCGACGAGAACATGAACAACGTCATTGCTGGGGGCGAGGTCGACTGGATGGATACGTTCGCGTTTCGCATCCCCATCACGCTCACGCTCGACATTCTCTCCATCCCGCGTGACGACGCCATGATGGCGAAAGCCTGGGCGGACGACGCCATCGCCTTGCTCAGTGGCGTGAACACCAGATGGCAGCTGACCCGGCAGGTGATGAGGGGCTTCCGTTTTGTGAGCTGGTGCCGCACGCAGTTTCGAGAGGCCGAGGGCCGTGTCCCCCAGCCTGGTTTCATGATGGGCGCGCTGATCGACGCCGTGCGCGAAGGCACAATGAGCCGCAGCGAAGCCGTGGCTATTGTCTTGCAAATCATCATCGCGGGCAGTGACTCCTCGGCGAGCTTGATGGGAAGCATGGTTCGACTCCTGGCGCAGAACCCTGGCGTTCAGGACGAGCTCCGCGCCCATCCCGAGCTCGTGCCTAACTTTGTCGAGGAAACCATTCGCCTCGAATCGCCCTTCCAGGGACACTTTCGCCAAACGAAGGTGCCCGTGGAGCTCCACGGCGAAGAGCTGCCGGCCAACTCGCGAGTCATGCTCCTATGGGCTTCGGGTAATCGCGATCCGCGCAAGTGGCCAGACCCGGACAAGATCGATCTCCATCGTGCGGGCGCGCGACAGCATCTAGGCTTCGGCCACGGCATCCACCTCTGCCTCGGAGCGCCCATCGGCCGCATGGAGGGACGCATCGCGATGGAGCAGCTCCTCGAGCGCACCGATTGGGTCGAGCTCGGCGAAGGAGACTTCCCGCATCGCGAGAGCGTGTTCGTTCGCACACTCGAGCGCTTGCCGGTGAAGGTGTATCCGAAGGGGAAGGCTACGGTTCACGACCTCGGCGCCTGACGGCCCCGTTTTTCCACACGATCCACAGGGTTCGATCCCGATTTCGACCGTGGATGGCCGTCTTGGCGGCAGCCTGAAATTTTCGCAATACTGTATGGGTGCGCATTTCAGGGGCGGGGGGTCTGGCGCCGACATCACAGGCGCCCCCGGATGCTCAAACACCACAAGTCGGGGATGTTCTAGACTCTCGCTACCGAATTACCGGTGTGCTCGGGTCCGGCGGGATGGGGTGCGTCTATCTCGCGGAGCACATCTCGATTCAGCGGCCACTGGCTCTGAAGCTCCTGCATCCTGGGGTGGGGGAGATCGAAGAGGTGACCAGGCGCTTCGAGCGCGAGGCGTTTGCGATCGGTCGTGTCGACCACCCCAACTGCGTGAAAGTTTCAGACTTTGGAAAACTCAGCGACGGCACCTTCTACATGGTGCTGGAGTTGCTGGACGGCTTGCTGTTGTTCGACCTGCTCGACCGGGAGCGACGTCTCGAGTGGAGACGCGCGTTGCGCATCGGGCGCCACGTGCTGAGCGCTCTTGCCTACGCGCATGACGCCGGCATCATTCACCGCGACATCAAGCCGGAGAACGTGATCCTGATCGACGAAGACGGCGATCCGGATTTCGCCAAGATCCTCGATTTCGGAATCGCAAAGCTTCATGACGATGCGAAGGCCGAGCAGGATACCGGACTGATGACCAACGACGCCAAGCTCACCCAGCATGGCGTCACGATTGGGACCCCCACGTACATCGCGCCCGAGCAGGCCTACGGGCTTCCCATCGATGGGCGCGCGGACCTCTATTCTCTGTCGGTCATGCTGTACGAGATGATCACGGGCGTGCCTCCGTTCGACGCGGACGAAGTGGGCGCCCTCCTGCGCATGCACGTTTCGGCCGATGTTCCGACCTTCGACGAGGTCGCGCCCGAGCTAGAGGTCCCGGAGGCGGTGGAAGCGTTGATTCGCCACGGCCTCGAGAAGAAGGCGGACGAGCGAATCGGCAGTGCGCAGGAGTACATCGAGCAAATCGACCAGCTCGTGGAGCTCGAGGACCAGCACGCCTCGGGGCTCAGGGAGATCCCGCTTCGCATTGCTGGAAGCTTGCGCAGAACGCTCACGCCGGTGGTGACGCGCGTAGTCCCGAGACAAAGAGCTACGGGCAAGATGCTGGCTGCCGCGCTCGCCGTCATGGGGCTCATGGGAATCATCGCCTTTGCGTTTGGTGGCGTGGAGCCCGACGTGTCGGAGACGCTTGCGCCGCAAGGGGAGGCTCAGGCGCTCGTGCTTCGCGGTCATGAGCTCGCAGGCGGGGGCCGAAGTCTCGAGGCTCTGAGCGCATACGAAAACGCGATCTCACTCGATCCCGACCTCGCAGGCAACAGGCGCATGCGCAGCAACGTAGAGACGATGTTGGCGAAACGAGCGCCCCGCGTCGTCGACGCGGCCCTCGAGTTCCTGGGGAAGCTGGTCTCCGAGACTCACGACTGGGCTGCCGCCGATCAGCTCGTCGACTTGGCTTCCTCATCCAAGTCGCGACAGAAGCGACACAAGGCCATGAGCATTACCAGCGAGGTCGGTCTTGGCGACCAAGTCGACCGGCTGGGCTCCTATCTGCTCGACCTGCGGAGAGGAGAGACCTGTCGTGCGCGCCAGGACGCCGTGGCGAGCCTCCGCGCCCTCGGGGACAAGAAAGCCATTCCGGCACTTCGCAAGGCCAGGAAGCGCATGCGGGCGGAGGGCGGTATCGCGAAGCGGAAGGTCAACACCAACGCGTGCCTTCGAGCCGACGCGACCGAAGCCGTTCGGCATCTACAAGGCGTGTAGCGGCTCGGCCGTGGCGCTCGAAATGCCTACAAATTGCGGCCCGTAGTGACGTCCCGCGTGCGAAGGCGCCTCTTGTGTCGAACCGGAGGGTTGCGACTGAGGCGACTTTGCGCGAAACCCGCGGTCGATGACCCAGAACCCAACCATCCTTTATACGAAGACCGACGAAGCGCCGCTGTTGGCCACCTACTCTCTGCTCCCCATCCTCCGGGCATTCACTGCGCCCGCCGATATTACGGTGGAGCTCCCAGACATCTCGCTCGCAGGCCGGATCCTGGCGAATTTTCCCGAAGGGCTCACCGCGGCTCAGCAGGTCGACGACGCGTTGACAGAGCTCGGGCGCTTGGCGAAGACGCCGGAGGCCAACATCATCAAGCTACCGAACGTCAGCGCATCGGTGCCTCAGATGAAGGCGGCGATCGCTGAGCTACAGGCCAAGGGCTACGCGGTGCCGGAGTACCCGGAGGATCCGCAGACAGACGAGGAACGGGCGATCGCCCGGCGCTACGGGAAGGTCATGGGGAGCGCCGTCAACCCGGTGCTCCGTGAGGGCAACTCGGACCGTCGCGCGCCGCACGCCGTGAAGGAGTATGCGCGCGCCCACCCGCATCCGATGGGGGCGTGGACGAGCGAGTCGAAGACGCACGTAGCGACGATGGGCGCTGGGGACTTTTTCCACAACGAGAAGTCGATCACTCTCCGGGCGGCCACGATGGTCCGCATCGAGCACGTTTCCGCGGACGGAGCGACCACGGCATTGAAGGACGGGCTCGCCTTGCTCGAAGGCGAGATCTTCGACGGCACCTACATGAGCAAGGAGGAGCTCCTCGCGTTTCTCCGGGAGCAGGTGGGCCATGCGAAGGCGCTGGGTGTTCTGTTTTCGCTGCACATGAAGGCCACGATGATGAAGGTCAGTGACCCGATCATCTTCGGGCACGCCGTTCGTGTCTTTTTTGCGAACGTCTTCGAGAAGCACGGGGCCATACTCGAGGAGCTCGGAGCCAATCCGAACGATGGCTTCGGCGAGGTCCTTGCCCGCATCGAAGGCCTTCCCGCGGATAAGCGCGCCGACATCGAGGCTGACATTCAGGCTGCGTACGAGAACGGCCCCGCGCTCGCGATGGTCAACTCGGATAAAGGGATCACCAATCTTCACGTGCCGAGCGACATCATCATCGATGCATCGATGCCGGCTATGATCCGCACCTCCGGCCAGATGTGGAACGCCGCGGGCGACCAGCAAGACGCCAAGGCGGTCATTCCGGACAGCAGCTACGCGGCCGTTTACCAAGAGGTCATCGACTTCTGTCAGAAGCACGGCGCGTTCGACCCAACGACCATGGGCAGTGTGTCGAACGTCGGCTTGATGGCGCAGAAGGCCGAGGAATACGGCTCGCACGACAAGACCTTTGAGGTCCCCGCGGATGGCACCGCACGGGTCGTCGACGACAACGGCGCCGTGCTCATGGAGCACACGGTGGGCGCCGGCGATATCTGGCGCGCCTGTCAGACCAAAGATGCGCCCGTGCGCGACTGGGTCGGCCTCGCGGTTCGCCGCGCGCGCGCGACCGGGGTACCGGCCGTGTTCTGGCTCGACGAGGCGCGCGCCCACGACGCGCAGCTCATCGCCAAAGTGAACGCTTACCTGCCGGACCACGACACCGAGGGCTTGGACATCCGCATCATGGCGCCCGCCGAGGCGACCCGCTTCTCGCTCGAGCGCATCGCGGAGGGCAAGGACACCATCTCGGTGACCGGCAATGTCTTGCGCGACTACCTCACCGACCTCTTCCCGATCCTCGAGGTCGGCACCAGCGCCAAGATGCTCTCGATCGTGCCGCTGATGAATGGCGGTGGGCTCTTCGAAACAGGCGCAGGCGGCTCCGCACCGAAGCACGTCCAGCAGCTCGAAAAGGAAAACCATTTGCGCTGGGATTCGCTCGGCGAATTCTTGGCCCTTGCGGCGTCCCTCGACTTTCTCGCGGAGCGTCACGACGCGCCCAAGGTGAAGATCCTCGCCGACACCCTGGACGGCGCTGCGACCAAGTACCTCCTCGAGAACAAGGCGCCCTCGCGCAAAGTGAACGAGCTCGACAACCGCGGCAGCCACTTTTATCTCGCCCTCTATTGGGCCCAGGCGCTCGCGGAGTCCGACGACGCGGAGTTACGAGCGTACTTTGCGCCGGTGGCGAAAGCGCTTGCAGAGAACGAGACCAAGATCGTCGAGGAACTGGTCGCAGTTCAGGGCCAGCCATTGGACCTCGGAGGCTACTACCTCCTGAATGACGACCTCGCCACCAAGGCGATGCGCCCGAGTCCCACGCTGAACGCGATCATCGACGCGCTCTGATCACTGCGCGACGAAGCTGACGGCCGGCTCGTTCGCGTCCGAGTATGCGGACGACAGGTAGTCGTCGTAGCCCGTCTCGCCCATGAGGTAGCGCTTGAAGTGGGCCACCATGTAGAGGTTCTGGAGCCTGTGTGCTTCCGCGATGGGGAACACCTCGTCGGTGCAGGTGTCGTTGTAGGGCTGAATCAGCGCCCCTGCGCCGAGGCCGGGCCAGGCGTCCTGTTCGATCCCGAGGTCGTCGATGAGATAGTTCCCGATATCGCAGACGTTCGCGAAGTGCGTGTGGTTCGCGCCGGTGATCTCTACCTTGAAGAGGCCCTCGGCGTTTGGCATGTGGGTGAACGCGTAGTTGTGATTCTCGAACGCGCCCGGATCCAGGGTCCCCACCAAGAGCACCGTGGGGGCCGTTACCGAGGAGAACGCTTCGTCGCTGAAATCACCCTCGCCGACGCCGCCGGCGATGACCCCGATGGCCTCTACACGTGGATCCGGACCAGCGCCCGCCCAGCCGGCGACCATGCCCATGGAGGTCTGTCCGCCGTACGAATGCCCGAGGACGCCGACCTTCGATTCATCGATGCGACCCTCGAATGCATCGCTCGGCGTGTTGGAACGCTCGAACATCGTATCGATGACGAACGAGACGTCGGGCACGCGCTTCTCTGCGGGCATGTCGTCCGACTGGTCGAGGGCGGTGTTTCCGGTGTGCGCCGGCGCTGCGACGATGAAGCCGTGGCTTGCCAACGTCTCCATCAGCTGGGTGGACTGCGTGTTGATGCCGCCAAAGCCATGAGAGAAGACAAGGAACGCCAGTGGACCTGCGGACGAAACGACAAGGCCATCGACCGCGACTTCGGACGCGAGCGTGAAAGGGCCGGTGAGAGGGTACTCGGCCCGAGGCTCTGTCGCGGCATCGGCCTCGTCGACCGGATACCAGACATTCACGATGAGCTCGCGGTCGTCCCGCGCCGCGTCCGTGGCGGTGAACATCGTATGCCCGACGGCGAAAGAACCAAGCGCATCTGGCGCGTCGACCATCGAGCCGGGCGTGCCCCCGGTTCCCGCGTTGCCACCAGTGCCGCTGCTTTGCGTGCCGCCGCAGGACCCAAGCAATATCGCCGTCCCGAACACAGCGACCCATCTCTTGCTACTAAGACAACTCATAGACACTCCTCGTAAGGCGCCGATGCTAGCCTCAAACGCCCCGCAATGCGAGGGTCGAACCCCGCCGGAGATTTGAGTCGGTTTTGGCGGTCAATCGCGTGAAAGACAAACCACCACTCGAGCGCGTCTTGTTCATCGGTTGCTTGATCATTGCCGGCGAGGCGGTGTTCAGCTTGCCGTTTCACGTGGCCCGGTTCTTCAGGCCCACGGTTCTGCACGTGTTCGACTTCACGAACACGGAGCTCGGGGCGATCCAAGCCGTCTACGGGGTGGTCGCGATGCTCGCCTATTTTCCGGGTGGGCTACTGGCGGACCGGTTCTCTACGCGGCGGCTTCTCACCGGTTCGCTCGTGTGTACGAGCG
>JAUXFZ010000350.1 GCA_030622585.1 Myxococcales bacterium | reverse complement strand
CGCGGCCGTTTGACAACGGCGACTTGCTCGCGATCTACGAGGGCCTCGGCCTCGTCAAGCTCGACAAAGACTCGAGGGTGATTTGGGCCAAGCGCAACGGGGCACATCACGACTTCCACGTCATGCCCGACGGCCATATCGCGGTGCTCGCGCGAGAGGCCCGACTGATCGAACGCGTCGATCCGCGACGGCCGACGCTGGAAGACTTCGTCCTCATTTTGGATTCGAGCGGACGAGAGAAGAAGCGATACTCGGTGCTGGAGGCGTTCGAGCGCTCGCCGAGGCACCGGGCGATTTGGGACGAGTCGCCCAGGCGTTCGGGAGACCTCTTTCACACCAACAGCATCCAAGTTCTCGATGGCCGCTTCGCCGAGATCAACCCCGCCTTCAAGCGGGGGAATTTCCTCCTTTCGAGCAGACACCTGAACACGGTATTTGTCGTGAACCCGGAAATCAACGAGGTGGTCTGGGCGCTCCGCGGCGCTTTCCAAGCCCAGCACGACGCACGACTTCTCGACGACGGCAGCCTGATGCTTTTTGATAATTCGGGGCAGAAGGGACACACGTCTGCCGTGCGCGTCTACGACACGGCGAACGACGCGATCCAATGGGAGTACAGCGGTTCTGACGCGCAGCCCTTCTACACCCGCTTCTGCGGGACCGCTCAGCGATTGCCGGGCGGAAACACGCTCATCACCGAATCCGACAACGGCCGCGCCTTTGAAGTCACGCCCGACGGCGCCATCGTCTGGGAGTTCTACAACCCCCACCGAGCCGGCGACCAAGACGAGTTCATCGCAACCCTCTTCCGAGTCGACCGCATTCCCTAGGGGCACTCTGCTAGTAGTTGCGGACGATGACTTCGCTTACTTTGCCACGTTTCTTGGCGTCGCAGTTGATGGCGCGGGGGGCGGCGACCCTGTCGATGTTGAAGTCCTCGTACAGCTCTCGGATGAACGGGACGTCGCTGTTGGAGAGCATGAGCTTGGCGCCTCGGCGGTCTAGGGCTCTGTAAACGTCGCGGAGGCGGGTTTGGTCTTCTTGGGTGAAGCCGTCTCGCGCGTACGACGTGAAGTTTGCCGTTTGCGAGACCGGCTCGTACGGCGGGTCGAAGTAGATGAAGTCACCGGGCTTTGCGTCCTCGAGCAGCGCGTCGAACGGTGCGCACTCGAGTTGTGCGTATCGCAGAGCCTGGCTTGCGGCCTGCAGGCCTTCTTCGTTCAAGATGCGTGGGTTCTTGTACGAACCAACCGGTACGTTGAACTCGCCTTTGCGATTCACGCGATGCAAACCGTTGAAGCAAGTCTTGTTGAGGTAGATGAACATCGCCGCCCGCTTCGAGTTGGAGACGCGCCGACCCTGGTTGTAGCGTTCGCGGACTTGGTAGTAGCTCTCCTTCGAATGGCGACCTGCCAGTCCACGCAGCGCCGCGACGACCCCTTCCACGTTGTCACGAATCTCAGTGTACGCCGCGACGAGGGTTGGGTTGATGTCGGTCAGTAACGCTCGCCTCGGGCGGCGCGAAAAAAAGAGCGCGCCGCCACCGACGAACGGTTCGACATGGCGCATGTGCTCGATCCCCGAGGGGAGCAGTGGTCGGAGCTGGCTGAGCAGTCGGCCCTTTCCCCCGACCCACTTCACGAAGGGGGCTGCCTCCCGCGGCTGCTGCTCTATTCTGACCGCGACCGCTGCAGATGTCGTCATATGTAGCATGATCACCTACACAGAGGACAGAGCGCAAAAAGGCTGCGTGAGAAGGGCGAATTCCGATCTGGTTTCGGCTACTTGGGGCTGCCCCTAACGAGCGTCTGCCACCATCGCGCGGAGCCGATCGACGGCCTGTTCGAGGACGGGCATCGGCGGCCCAAACGAGAACCGCATGTGCTGGACGAACCGTGAGGGCCTGCCCGTCCGGCGCTTGCCCGGGTTCACGTCGAAGAAGTGGCCCGGCACGCAGATGACCTGGCGCTCGAGAGCGGCCTTGAAGAAATCGTCGCTGTTGCGAAGTGAAGGTGGCAGACCGCTCAGATCGCCCCACGCGTAGAAAGTGCCCTCGGGCTCGAGGTCGAACCGCACGCCGATGGTTTTTAGAGCGTTGACGAGAAAGTCCCGCTTCTTATGGAACTCGTCGTGGATGGCCTTCGTCTCCGCGAGGGTGGGTTTTTCTTGGACGAGGTCGACCGCGGCTCGCTGCATCGGGGCAACCCCACCGCCGTCGAGGAACGAGCCCGCGCTTGCGGCCGACTCGATGACTCGTTTCGGGCCGACGATCCAACTCACCCGGAAGCCTGGGTAGCGCCAGTTCTTGGTGAGCCCATCGAACACGACGACGGGGTCCTCGTCGACGTTCTCCACGTACTGGGCCGCGCTGACGATCGATTGATCGTCAGCCCACAGATAGTGCGAGTAGAATTCATCGAGCAAGAGCGCGCAGTTCAAGTCGCGTCCTGTCTCGACCCAACTCGCCAATGTGTCGCCATGCACGGCTTTGCCCGTCGGGTTACAGGGGTTGCTGGCCAGGATAGCGCTCAGGCCGCGGCCTAGGATCTCTTCTTCGAGTTGTTGGCGGCTGAACGCATAGCCTTGCTTCGGATCGAGCAGGGTCGGGATCGGCAAGAAGCGTCGGAAGACGTCGAGCAGTTCTTCGTACGCGGTGTAATCTGGCAGAAAATGCCCCAAATGAATGGGGGCGATCGCCGCGCAGGCGCGCATGACGGCCACCCGGCCGCCGCCCGCGATGCAGACGTTCTCGGCCGAGTACTGGGACTTCATTCCACGGCGGAACAGCTTGTTGTAGAGCCCCGCCACCGCTTCGCGCAGCTCCCATACGCCAGCAACGGGCGCGTAGTCGAGGTCGCCCGCGTGGACGGGAATGCTCGTCACGCGTTCGGGCGCGCCCGGCAGATGCCCGGTGTCTGGCTGACCTTGCCCAAGGTTGCACCAGTCCGAGGCGTCCGGGCTAAAACCGCGCTTCTCTGCCTCGACCGTTACGTAAATGACACCCGTGCGCGGGACCGGTCGAAACGCAGCGACCTCCGCGATGTCGTTCAGGGGAGTGGGCTCGACCTGGCTCATGAGCAGGCGGACTCTAGCAGAAGTCTCGAAATGGGATAGCCTTGCCGCGTGGATGTCCTGCGCATCGAGGAGCTGATGGTCGACTGCGTCGTCGGGGTGTACCCGCACGAGCGCAACGCTCCTCAGCCGCTCCGCGTCGACGTCGAGATGCGCCTCGAAACGGAAACATCCGCCGTCAAAGAAAGCTTGCGCTCCACCATCGACTACGCTGCCACCGCATCTCAACTCGTATTCCTCCTGCGTAGTTGTCGCTTCCGCCTCCTCGAAACCGCGGGTCACGCGCTCGCTCGATATCTTCTCGCGCCCCCAGCGCCCGACGAGCGCCGCGCCCAAGTCGACTCGGTGCTTGTCCGTCTCTCCAAGCCTGGCGCGCTTGGGGGCCTTGCCGTTCCTTCGCTCGAGATCGAGCGCACGGCCGCATGGTGTGATGTGGAGGTCGAGAGCAAGCCCTTCGGCACCGTCGATGTCATCTACGAGACGAAGGACGCTGGCATCTACCGACTCAATGTTGCCCCGGGCAAGAGCATCCCGCTTCACATGCATCAGAAGATGCGCGAGTCCGAGATGGTGCTTGGCGAAGGGCTCCTGTGTCAGGGGCAACCGTGCACGTCCGGGACCATACATCGCTGGCCGAAAGGGGCGGCGCACACGTATATGAACCCGACCGATCGCTATCAGGCAGTCCTCTGCGTCGACTTGCCGCGCTTCATTCCTGAGGACGAAATCGAAGTCGCCGCAGAGCCAGCGGACGTTCCGGCCGAGCCTCCGTGGGGCTCGCCGGCGGGGGGGGAGCCGCCTGGGCGGTTGACCTGAGATGAACGTTTCAGAAGGAACAGTAGTCGTCACCGGTGCGACGCGCGGAATCGGGCGGGCGACGGTCGACGCGATACTGGCGCGTGGTGGCAAAGTCGTTGCGATTGCACGCGACGAGCAGGCATTGGGGCAGCTCGAGGCGTCCGCGACGAACCGCATTCGAGCCGTCGCCGCAGACCTTGCAGACCTGGCGGAGGTCCCCGCGGCGGCCAGGCGCG
>JAUXFZ010000051.1 GCA_030622585.1 Myxococcales bacterium | reverse complement strand
GTTGCGCGCTTCTTGGTTGCGCGCTTCTTAGTTGCGCGCTTTTTGGTTGCGCGCTTCTTAGTTGCGCGCTTTTTGGTTGTGCGCTTCTTAGCCGCACGCTTTTTCGCTGGCCGCTTCTTCGCAGCCTTCTTTGTTCGTTTCTTTGCAGTCGCCATTTCGACCTCCTCCAAGGTGGGTCAATTTTGCAGGTGCACGTACCGTATTGTCACGTCACTTCACGTGTCAAGCGGAAGCGCACATGAATTATACATAACTTTGCACTATTTGAGAGAAAAACTTTGCAATGTCGGCTTTCAACAGTTTGTAATCGTTGATAAACGTATGTTTATCAGACCACATTGAAAAGCTGAAGAAAGTTCGTAAGGGTACGAGGTCGCGGAAGATCGGAATCTGCTTTAGGAGATCGGAAGCCTCCTCCGAACGCAGCTGAGCTCGTTGACCGCGCCGCACTCTAGGATTACATTTGGCCCCAGCTGGGGCGCGACCCGCCTCCACCGAAATGGCGGGGGCGCGCGGAGTGCGACGCTGAGGCCGGAAATAGACACTTTGCAGCGCCAGTTCAACCGATACGCCCGTTCTTGAGGCGTAAGGGAACATTTTTGACCAGATAAGGAGTCCCGATGCAACCGGGAACATACGAGTTCAAAGTTGGCGACAAGGCCATCTACCCGAAACAAGGCGTGACCGAGGTCGTTTCCATCGAGGAGCGAAAAATCGGCACAGCTACGATGGAATTCTACGTGCTCAAGCCATTGGATGCGAAGAACAACGACCGAATCCGTGTGGCGGTCGCACAGGCCAAAAAGGTGGGCTTACGCCCCCCTATTTCCGAGAGCGACATCAAAGAGATCTTCGCCCTGCTAGAGGAACAACCGGTCGTGTTCGACAACCAAACGTGGAACCGCCGGTACCGTGGTTTCATGGACAAGATCAAGACCGGCTCGGTTTTCGACGTGGCGGAAGTCATGCGCGATCTCTATCGGCTCCAGGTCGCGAAGTCTCTGTCCTTCGGCGAGAAGAAAATGCTGGAGACTGCCCGCAATCTGGTCGTGAAGGAGATCGCCGTAGCGCGCTCCAGGAGCGAAGAGAGCACGCAGGCCGAGATCGAGCAGATCTTCGAGAAGAACTAGATCTTCAGTGGCAAACAACACACTTCTGATCAACGTCGACATTGGAGAGACGCGGGTTGGCCTCATCGCAGAGGGAGTGCTCCGCGAACTCTACGTCGAGCGGCGCCATCATCGGTCGCCGGTGGGCAACATCTACCTCGGACGCGTCACGCGGGTGCTACCCGGTATGCAGGCTGCGTTCATCGACGTTGGGCTCGACCGGGCGGCCTTTCTTCACGTAGAGGACCTCCAGGCGGAACCCGGAACCGAAGAGGAAGGCGACGGGAAAGATAAGAGTAGCGCCTCTGGCGGCAACTCGAGGGCGCGGCGAAACCGGGTCTCCAGAAAGACCCCGATCCGCGACCTTCTGAACGAGGGGCAGCAGCTCATGGTGCAGGTCTCCAAGGGGCCGATCGGCACCAAGGGCGCACGGGTCACGAGCCACGTGGCCCTCCCGGGCCGCTACGTCGTGTTCATGCCGACGGTCGACCACGTCGGAGTTTCAAAGCGAATCGGCAATGATCGCGAACGGCGACGGCTCAAGGAGGTCATCGATTCGGTGAAGCCTCCGCACGGCGGCGTGGTCGTACGAACGCTTGCTCAGGGGCTCACCAAGAAGAAGCTCAAGGCCGACATCGGCTATCTGGTGCAACTCTGGGAGCAGACCCAAAAGGCGCGCGACGCCGCCAAGAAGGCGCCCACGTTGGTGCACGAGGAGCCGGACCTCGTGATTCAGTCAGCCCGGGACCTCTTTACCGAAGACGTCAACGAGATCGTCGTGGATAATCCCGGCGAATATCAGCGTCTCAAGGAGTTCCTGACCCTCTTCTTGCCGGAACGCGCAAATGACATCCGGCTGTATGAAGGCGACGAGCCCTTGTTCGATGAGTACGGAATCGAGGAGGAGATCACCCGCGCACTGTCCCGGAAGGTGCCGCTCCCGTCGGGCGGGCACCTCGTGATCGACCAGGCAGAGGCGTTGACGGCCATCGACGTCAACACCGGGCGATTCACCGGCAAGGGGCGTGACGTCGAGCAAACGATCCTGCAGACCAACCTCGAGGCGGTTCGCGAGATCGCCTATCAACTCCTCTTCCGAAACATCGGCGGCCTGATCGTGCTCGACTTCATCGACATGGAGCGGCACGCCCATCGGGAGAAAGTCTTCAAGGCGCTTCTCACCGTCCTCAAGAACGACAAGTCCAGGACGACCGCAATTCGGATCAGTGAGTTGGGTCTGGTCGAGATGACTCGCAAGCGGACACGGCAATCACTCGGACGAACGTTGTACGAACCATGCTTCTTCTGCGACGGGACGGGGCTCCTTCAGTCGAAGGAGACCGTGTGCCACGAGATTTTCCGACAGATGCGACGCGAGCGGGACTCTCTACCCGGCTACAAGATCATCATCAGCGCCCATCCGGCGGTCTGCGACATGCTGGAACGCGAAGAAAAGGCCTCCGTCGCAGAGGCAGCTCAGCGCTTCCAACGGCGTATCGAGCTCAGACCGAGGAACGACTATCATCTGGAGCAGTTCGACCTGACGGGAGCGTAACGTTCCGATGAGCAACGACGACGGCCAACGCATCGAGAAGCGGGTTACGATCAACAAGGAGTTCGAGTCGTTCGACGCCTTCGTTCACGAATACGTGACGAACGTCTCCCGAACCGGCGTATTCATTCGCTCGAAGGAGCCCCTTCCGGTCGGGACCGAGGTGGACCTCACGTTCACGGTGATCATGGACAACATCGAGACTATCGAAGGCGTCGGCCAAGTAGTCCGCGTACAGGACGACCCGCCGGGCATGGGCGTCGCGTTCACCAAGTTGGCGAAGTACTCCGAAGATCTGCTCATCCAGCTCCTCACCCTCCACGACTCCGATTCGTGAGGCGCTACTTGCTGGTCAGGTAGCCTTTTTCCAGTAGGGCTACGACGACTTCGGCGACGTCGGGGTCGGGTTTGCCGCTGTGGTTCATCATGTCAACGAGAGTAGCGTGGTTGAGCGCAAGCTGGATGACGTCGAGCTCCTCGGGCGTCGCGTCGCGAAGGGGCTTGTCCATCGGCGATGCGACTAGAACGCTGGCTTGCAAGGACGGGAGCGCGTCGCCGAGACGCATCATCTCGTCGAGTTGGCGCATGCCCTCCATCAGGAGGCCCTCGATGCTGCTCTGGATCTCTGTCGGGAACGCGCGCTCCACTTTGGGAAGCAGGTCGAACGTGCCCTTGTCCCAGACGAGCACGCGATAGAAGGCCTTCTCCGGCGGCACCGACTCGTCGCCGTTCACGACAGCGAACTGCACCAGGCCGTCTTCGAGATAGATCGAGCCGACGTCGTTCTCGGTCGTGATCTGCAAGACGCCCGTCTTCTTGGACGCGGAGAACAGTTGAAGGAGATCGGGAAGCGGTATCTCGGCAATGGAGCCGGTCATGGTGCTCCCCGCCGAGGGACGCGCGCTCGAGACCGCTTCGTCCATCTTGGCTTTGGCATCCTGTACCGACGCGGACCCATCCGAAGCGACCACTTTGATGATGCTCGTGCCGATCAGGATGCGATCGCCCTCGGCCAACTTCGTCCGAGTGATCTTCTCGCCGTTGACGAAGCTCCCGTTTGTGGAGCCGAGATCCTCCAAGAAGATATCCCCGCCCTCGACAGAAATCTTGGCGTGACGCCGGGAAACCATGTCCTCGACGAGGACCATCTCGAGCTCGCTGGAGCGGCCAATGACAATCTCCCCGTCCTCAGGAAGAGGGAATTCCCCGCCCTGGTACTTCCCAGAGATGAAACGCAGCGCCAACGGCAACGCCAGACCTTCGATGACCAATTCCCCTTGCTCAGACCCCATTGTAACGAAACCCCACCTTCAATCAGAGTTAAGGCTAGGAGCTGGCGGTGCAAGCGGTCAAGCCTTTGGCCGGCCAAGGGGGGTGAACAGACGGTTATGGGTTGCGAGAAGCGCCGTGTTAGAAGGTCAGGGATGGTCCGCAGGGCGGCGGCGATGGCTTGTCTGCTGGGGCTTTTCGGGGCCATTCCGGCGGAAGCCCAGACCAAGGACCTCTCGAGACGCTGGCGGACCGTCCGGAGCGAGCATTTCGAGGTCAACTACCCGGAGCCCCTGGCCCTCGTGGCCCGCCGGGTCCTGGCCATCGCCGAGACGGCCAACGCGAAGCTGGCGCCCCTTCTTGGCCACCAGCCCAAAAAGCGCGTCCAGATCGTCCTGACTGACGACGTCGACGCCACCAACGGAAACGCCAACCCGGTGCACTACAACGTGATTCGACTGTTTGTGAGCGCGCCAGCAGATCTGTCCGTGCTCGGGGATTTTGACGATTGGCTCACGGTTCTCGTCACCCACGAGCACAGCCACATCTTGCACCTCGATAACATCGGCGGCCTACCCGGGGTCATCAACAAGATCCTCGGCAAGGTGTGGGCCCCGAACATGCTCCAGCCGCGATGGATCATCGAGGGAATCGCGACCTACTTGGAATCTGCGGAGACGGCAGGCGGGCGGCTACGATCCACCCAGTTCGAGATGTACATGCGCATGGCTGTCCTCGAAGACAACATCCTTCACTTCGATACGCTCAACAACCGAACGGACTACTGGCCACACGGCGACGTTTGGTACCTATACGGCTCGCGCTTCATCAACTGGCTCGTCGAGAAGTACGGTGAAGACCTCATCCGCGACATGGCGAAGTGGTACGGGAGCCGCGCCCTTCCGTTCAGCATCAACCGGATGAGCAAACGGCTAACCGGCAAGACGTTCGACGAGCTCTACGCACTTTGGATTGCCGACATGCGCCACCACTACGGCGAGGTTGATGCGGAGGTCCGTGCCCAGGGTATGACGGACGCGCGTCGCCTCACGTTCCACGGCGAAACGGTGCGCGGCTTGCGCTTCGCCGACAACCATCGGCTGCTGTACTACGTGCAGGACGGCCACAACGACCCGCAGATCCGGAGGCTCGACCTGAGCGCCGGCGACGCGGTCGAACGCATCGTGCGGAGCGCCGGGGAAAGCTATCCCGGGGTCGACCCCGGGGGGCGGGTCTATTTCGAGTCGTTCGATGCCTACAAGGCCAACGTATACAGCTACTACGATCTGTTTACGCTCGACGCGCGCGGCCAGTGGGGTCGCAAACGACTGACCCGCGGCCTTCGCGCCCGCTACCCCGACATTTCACCGGGCGGTCACGCGATCACGTACGTCCGGAATGATGCAAGCACTCAGAGCCTGTGGATCGCGCGCCTCGACGACATCGAGGGAACCCAGGAGGTATTGGTTGCAAGCGAGCGGTTCGAGCAAGTGTACACGCCGCGGTTCTCGCCGGACGGGACGAAGGTCGCGTACAGCGCCTGGCGCAAAGGGGGCTACCGCGACATCGAGGTGATCGACCTCGTCACCCGAAAGATCACCCGTGTGACCCACGACCGCGCGATGGACACCGGACCCGCTTGGTCGCCGGACGGCGGCTTGCTCTACTTCTCGAGCGACCGCACCGGGATCGCCAACATCTACGCATGGGAGCCGGCGACGGGCAGGTTGTCGCAAATCACCAATCTCGTGTCCGGCGCATATACCCCCGCGCCCGCCCCCGACGGCAAGCGCCTCGCCTACATCGGGTACACGAGCCGTGGCTACGACATCTACTTGCTCGACCTCGACGCCCGCACAGGCCGGCCGTCTTCGCCGTACGTGGACAACCGACCTCCGCCGAGCGAGGCCGACGCGCTCATCGCAGATCTCTCGAGTCGGTACGCGGGCGCCAGAACGCTGTACCCGCGATTCTGGGGTATCGACCTCGAGGAGGATGCGTTCGGACGCCAGATCGGGATCTTCACCCGTGGCGAGGACGCCGCTCAGTTCCACAGCTTCTTTGCACGCCTGGGAGTCAGCTTGACCGAAGGCTATGTCAACGCCGACCTCCAATACACCCTGCGACGCATGCCACCCGACCTGTCGGTCTCGTTCTTCCGGCGGGTGACCCCTCGAAGTGGCTTCGTGGTCAACGGCCGCCGCCGTCCCTACGTCGAAGATGCATACGGCGGCCGAATCGGCATCGCCCAAGTGATCCCCCGCTCGTTCCACTCCAACCGCGTGCGCGCGAGCTACGGACTCACCTGGACGCGCTCTTTGTCGACATTCACCGGAACGCTCAACCCGAACTATCCTCCACCGATTGTTCCAGCCACCGGCCTCAACGCCGACCTCGCGTTGTCGTGGAGCTACAGCGACGCACGGCGGCAGATCTACGACTACACGACGTCGGAGGGGCGCTCCCTGGGAGCGGGGGTGTCCTTCGCGCACCCGGGGATCGGCAGTCAGTTCAAGAGCATTCGTGCGTCGTGGTTCATTCGCCGGTTCATCGAAATGCCCTGGGCCCAGCACCACGTGCTGGCGCTTCGGTACGGCGGAGGCGCCGGTGAAGACAGCCGGGGAGAGCGCGGCATGTTCGCTCTCGGCGGTTTCCCGGACACGTCCCTCATCGAGCAGCTCCTCAACTTCGAACAGCTCGGGGGCGTAGCGCTGCGCGGCTACCCGGCGTTTTCGATCGTCGGCGACCGTTTTGAGCTGCTTCAAACCGAGTACCGGTTCCCGTTGACGCGCGTTCTGCGAGGTCCGAGCACAGTACCCGTATTCTTCGACCGAATGTACGGGCTCGTCTTCTTCGACTACGGAGACGCCTACTTCGGGCCACTCGACTTGAGCGACTTTCGCAAGGGCACGGGTGCAGAGATCCTAATGAATTTCACGCTCGGATACACGCAGCCGTACTCGCTTCGTCTCGGCTTTGCGTATGGCTTCGACCGGGGCGGGGGGGCGCAGTTCTACGTGAACTTCGGGAGGCCGTTCTAGAGGCGCCTCACACCTCGAGGATGTCGGTCTCTTTCTTGCCGACGATCTCGTCGACCTTGTTGGTGCCGACTTTGACCTTCTCTTCGAGCTCTTTGCGAGCGCGGTCGGCGTCGTCTTCGCCGACTTCGCCTTCCTTTTGAAGAGTGTCGATCATGTCCTTGGCCTCGTGCCGCACCTTGCGAATCGCGACCTTGGACTCTTCACCTGACTTGCGCGCTAGCTTGACCAAGTCTTTGCGGCGGTCCTCGGTGAGAGGGGGCATGGGGATGCGAATGATCTCGCCATCGTTCGACGGATTGAGGCCGAGTTGCGCCTCCATGATCGCCTTTTCGATGGGCTGCATTTGAGTTCGATCGAACGGCTTGAGGACGATCATCCGCGCCTCAGGCACCGATATCGACGCGAGCTGCTTGAGCGGAGTGGGCGTGCCGTAGTAGTCGATTCGAAGGCCGTCGAGGATGCCCGGATTGGCGCGGCCGGCCCGAATCTTGGCCAGATCGCGCTTGAGCGACTCGTGCGCCTTGCCTATCGCTCCGCCCAACTCTTCCAGTGTTTCAGCAAGCATCGGTTTCCTCGAATCGAGCGGAGATCAACCCTCCGCCGTCACTAGGCTACCGACGTCTTCGCCCATGACAACCCTTTTTATGTTGCCGGGCTCAGTCAGCTTGAATACGCGGATGGGCAAGTCATTGTCGCGACACAGCGCCACCGCGGTCGCATCCATCACTCCGACGCGGTCCATCAGGAACCGATCGTAGCTCATTCGTCGCACCATCTTGGCATCCTCGTGACGAGCCGGGTCCTTGTCGTAGATGCCTTCGACCTTGGTAGCCTTGCACAACGCGTCTGCGTGAATCTCCATCGCGCGAAGAGCCGCCGCCGTGTCGGTCGAGAAGTACGGGTTGCCCGTGCCGGCCACGAATATCACCACCCGGCCCTTCTCCAAGTGGCGAACGGCCCGCCTCCGGATATAGGGCTCGCACACTGCCTTGATTTCGAGCGCGCTCATGATGCGGGTGTCGACCCCGGCCTTCTCGAGCCCATCCTGGAGCGCGATGCCATTCACGACGGTGGCCAACATGCCCATGTGGTCGGCCGCCGTGCGGTCCATGCCCGTGGCGCTTCCCTTGAGGCCACGGAAGATGTTGCCGCCTCCAATGACGAGCCCGATCTGGCATCCACTTGCGTGGACTTCGGCTAGCTCCTCGCTGATCGCTCTTACGGTGTCTGGCTCGATGCTCGCACCGGCGGACCCGCCGGAAAGCACCTCACCCGAGAGCTTGAGCAATACCCGTGTGAGCTTGGCCCCGTTCGTCATGACTCAAGAGCCTTGTAGCGCTTCAGCCACCTCTGCCGCCAGATCCGTTTTCTTTTTCTCGATCCCTTCGCCTAGCTCGTACCGGGAGAAGCGGCGAATGTTGATTCTCTCGCCGAGTTTCACCGTGAGCGCTTCGAGGAGCTGACGAATCGTCTTGTCGTCATGCATGATCGACGTCTGGTCGAGAAGGCAGGCGCCTTTTTTCCACTTGGCGAGCTTGCCCTCGATGATCTTGTCGATGGCGGCGGCCGGCTTTTCCTTGCCGGTGGCCTTGGCCTCCTCGTCGAGCTGGCCACGGAAGATCGCCGTGCGAGAGAGAATCTCGTTCTCCGAGATGTCGTCCTCACTGACGAAGAGCGGGCTCTCGGCGGCCACCTGCATGGCGGTCTCCTCGACGAATTGCTGGAAGTCCTCACCGCGTGCCACAAAGTCGGTCTGGCAGTTCACCTCGAGGAGGACGCCCACCCGGCCCGCGCCGTGGATGTATGCGTGGACGAGGCCGTCGCCTGCGATGGCGCCGGCCTTCTTCGCGACCTTGCTGAGACCCTTCTTCTGAATGATCTCGATCGCCTTGTCTTCGTCGCCTGAGGTCTCACGAAGCGCGTCACGACACGCCATCATACCGGCGCCGGTGCGGTCGCGAAGTGACTTGACCATGGATGCGCTAACGTCCGACATCATGCTTTCCCTTCGGGAGTTGCGGGAGCCGGGCCACGCTTGCGAGCGAACTCGACGTGCACGCCGTCGCCCGAAACGGGAGCCTGGGCGCCGTCGTGCTGCAGGAAGTCCCGCCGCTGCTGGCTGCCTTCGATGCACGCATCAGCGATGCGGGAGGAGATCAACTTGATGGAGCGAATCGCGTCGTCATTGCCAGGGATCACGAAATCGATGAGGTCGGGATCACAGTTGGTGTCCGTGAGCGCGACAATCGGGATGTGGAGCTTGCGCGCCTCATTAACGGCGATGTGCTCGTTGTGCGGGTCGATGATGAAGAGCGCCGACGGGAGACCGTTCATCATCTTGATGCCACCAAGATACTTCTCCAGCTTCTCGCCCTCGCGACGAATCGACAGTGCTTCCTTCTTTCGCAGGGAATCGATGCTGCCATCCTCTATCTGCTGCTCGATGTTGCGGAGCCGATCGATGCCGCCCTTCATGGTGCGGTAGTTGGTCAGCGTGCCGCCGAGCCAACGGCCCGTGGCGAAGTACTGACCAGCACGCTCGGCTTCTTCGCGGACGACCTCTGCTGCCTGACGCTTGGTCCCGACGAAGAGCACGTGGCCGCCGCGTCCAACGGTATCGGCGATGAACGCGTAAGCGCGCTTGAAAAGCTCTGCGGTCTGGTCGAGATCGATGATGTGGATCCCGTTGCGGGCGCCATAGATGTAGGGGCGCATCCGTGGGTTCCAGCGCTTGGTCTGATGACCAAAGTGCACGCCGGCGTCGATGAGGGCCCGGAGGCCAATCGGTAGATCACCCGACGCGACATCGGGGCTTCCCAGGGCCGCCAACTCGGGCGCTTCCTGGATCTCATGGGTCGTTTCGGTCATTGCTCATTTCTCCTTTCGGTTAAACTGCCCCCTCCCCAGACGAACAACCCCGAAGGGGCACCGGAACGTCTGATCGAGCTGAGAGAGGTGAATGATTTCGGAGGCCCGAGGGGTCCCCGGCTTCGGACGAAGCGGCGGGGC
>JAUXFZ010000075.1 GCA_030622585.1 Myxococcales bacterium | reverse complement strand
GCGGAAATCGCTTTCGCAATCGTGTCGGGCGTCATCCCTTCGTCGGGGGACACCTTCTTGAACTGCTGCTGGTAGCCCTTGATCTTCGCAAGCTCGGCGGCCTTGGCGGCGAGGTTTTCCTTTCCAACGCCCATGTTGCCACCGCCCCACGCGCCCTTCGCTTGCGCCTCGAGGCTCCCGGCTCGACCGCCCCAGTAGAACGCCTCGAAGAACCCGGTGTTCCAGATGACGGGGCTGTGCCGTGTGAGTTGCTTTTTCTTCGCACCCACGGCAAGCGGCGTCTCACCGCCGTTGCCGTGCTCGTTCTGGTGGCACGAGTAACACGAACGCGAGCCATCGACGCTCATGCGCGCATCGAAGAAGAGTTGGTGGCCCAACGCGATTTTTTCTGGAGTCTGGTGGTTGCCCGCGGGGATTTTCATCGGCGGAAAGTCTGCGGGTGCTGGCGGCAGCTCTACCTTTTCGGCGACGGGCTCCGTCGGCGGTGCGGCTTTGTCCTCGACGGGTGCGCTCTTGCTCGTGCAAGAAGCGAGGCCCCACGCGAAAACGACGGTAAAGATAGCGGCAAGCGCTCGCCCGGTGCTGGATGTGCTCGGCATGCAGCGGATTATCGGGACAGCGGCGCCGAGTGGCAAGGCGAGACCTGCATGGAGTTTCTGTGAAATCGAGTCCTCGATGCGCGCCCGCATCACACCGCGCGTGCCGGTCGACCACTACCGAAGCGACAAGTCGCGGCAATTCACTCGAATGGGGTTGAGCCATCGGCCTGAAGTGCGTCCGCGAGCGCGCGCGCTTCGACGATGTTGTCTTCGATGGAGCAGTAGGTCCACGCGCCGTAGCGTCCGATCGAGTGGACGTCTTCGGCCATCAGCAGCTCTCTCCTGGCCGCGGATTCGGAATTCGACTGCGTCGTGATGTGCACGTACGCGGGGTCGAGCAGGACGTCGTGCGAGGCGAGGAGCGTCTGGTTGGTCAGGACGCCGCAAGTCTGGAGGTCGGCCAGAGCCTTCGCCTTCAACGCGCCACGGTCATCCTCGGAGAGCTCGGCATCCCAGGGCAAACCGACCTCGACATACAGGCTCATACGTTCCGAGCCGAAGATGTTGTCGTAGAAACCTACGCGGTAGAACGAGATGTCTCGCTGTGGGTAATAGATCCAGTGCACATCCCTTGGCCCCTTGCTGTCGAAGCCGAGGTTGAACACTTGCACCTTGTTGTGGCTCAAGACGCCTGAATCGTAGTCCACGCCGCACATGTCGAGCAGCGCGACCAGCGGGGCGCTGCTGATGAGGCGCTCGTAGCCGATCTGGCGTTTGCTCGTCGTCGCGATTTTCGCCTTTCGGTCGATGGCCAAGACCCGTTCACCCAACGCGATTCGATCGCCGCGCACGCCTCGAGCGAGCGCCTCGACATACTGAATCGCCCCGCCCTGGGGATACGTAAACGTCGCGTTGTAGCCCTCGTTGGCAGGCGCCTCCGCGTTCCCGAGGATCTCCTCGACGCTCGCGTGCGGAAAGAACCGCCCCATCGCGTCGGCGTCGAGCGCCGTCAGATTCAAAGCGTAGAGCTTTTCGTTGTACGGAATCAGGAATTTCTCGGCAATGCCACGGCCGTAGCGCGCATAAAGCATCTCTTTGAAATTGCCGCTCTTGTCTTTCGGCCGACCCCTCAGGTCGCGAACGCATTGTTCGTATTCATCCTCCGGCAGCTGGTGGATGTTTTTCTGAAACGGGAAGTCGATGAGCCGATCCGCGTACCAGATTCGGCTGTCACGCTCGACACGGAGCACGCGCCCATTGCCCATGCGCTCGACGAGGTCTCTCTCGATCTCGGGGTGCCTGAAGTGAAAGAAATGTCCAGAGTAGTCCCACACGAAGCCATCGCGTTTGATCGTGCGGCAATAGCCGCCGATCTCATCTTCGGCTTCGACGATCAGATAGTCGTCGTCGTGCAGCCAGTCGGCAAACGCCAGGCCGCTGACGCCGGCTCCGACGATCAGGTAGCCCGTGCGCTCCACGCTACGGGCTTACCACATCGGGGGCAGCCGTGGTGAACCCGCGGACGACGCGAATCCCATCGTCCACTCGACGGCCGAGGGCCACCGGCTCGCCATCGGGCGCAAAGAGCGCGAGCGCTTCGTCCGGCGATACGTCACGCCATGCCTCGCCCACGATGACGTCGGGCCTAATCGGGCGGCCGTGGCGGGCGTGCGAGACGCCTTCGTCATTTAGATCAACACGCCGCAGCGCGCCGCAAGCTTCCCTCAGCGGGATCAAACGCTCCTCGATGGCATGGGCGGTCATCTGGTCCCCGTAGAGGCTCGCGTCGATCGAGAACGGCCCACTCGCCGTCCGACGCAAAACCTTCACATGACCGCGCGTCCCAAGAGCCCGAGCGACGTCTCGCGCCAGCGACCGCACGTAGAACCCCTTGCCACAATGAAGGCTCAACCGCAGCACCTCTTGGCTGACTTCGTCGACCTTGGCCCCGTAGAGCTCCACCTCACGCACGGGCGCTTCGACGTCTTCACCCCGACGCACGCGGCGGTGAAGGGGAGTGCCGCCCAGTTTGATGGCACTCAGTTTGGGTGCCTCCTGAGGATGACGGCCGATAAACGGCAACAGCGCTTGCTCCACCATCGCCGAATCGAGCGGCGGCACCTTCGCCGTCTCGGTCACCTCGCCGTCCGCGTCGAGGGAGTCGGTCTCGGCCCCCAGAGCAATAGTCACCTCGTAGCGCTTGTCGTCGGACTGCAAGTGCGAAACGAGCTTGGTGCCCTCCCCGAGCGCGACCACCAACACCCCGGTTGCCAACGGGTCGAGCGTTCCGGCATGTCCGACCGAGCGCTGCCCCACGGCCTTCCGGACGCGCCGCACGACGTCGTGTGACGTACACCCGGCGGGCTTGTCGACGATCAGAAGGCCGTTCATCCGAAGTGCTTGGTGAGCTCCGCCATCAAGCGCTCTTCGGCTTGATCGATCGTGATGTCGAGCTGCGTCGCCGCGGCCGCACGATGGCCGCCCCCGTTGAGGGCCGCTGCTATCACCGACACGTCAGCCTCGCCGCGCGAGCGAAGGCTGATCTTGGTCTCCACGTGCACGCCCGCGACATCCCGCACCTCCCACTCCCACAGCAACGCCCCGATCTCCACACCTGCGACTCGGCGCGCGTAGTTGACCATGCCCTCGACCATGTCGTCGTCGGCGCCGCAGATGTCCAACATCTCACGGGTCACTCGCATGATCGCGACGCGTCCGTCGAACGCCATCTCGACCGTCGCGATGATCGCCGACAGCAAGCGAAGCCGGGCAGGCTCCCACCGCTCGAACAACTGATAGGCCACATGCCAGGGGTCGGCGCCGGCTTCGAGGAGCCTCGCGCCCAACCGCAAGGTTGCCGGCGTTGTGGTCGCGTAACGAAAACCGCCCGTGTCGGACACAATGGCCGCGTACAGGGGCGTTGCGGACCCCTCGGGAAGCGACTCGAGCCCGAGCCCCTCAATCAGCTGAATGACGACTTCTCCGGTCGCTGCGCTATCCGTGTCGCGGTAGACGATGTCACCGACATCGTCGTGGGCATGGTGGTGATCGAGGATCACGACGGGGCCAGTGACCTCCGAACTGGGGAACCCCGGCGGCAACAGCGCCTTGGCCGCGATGTCCATGACCCAGGTCGCATCGTACCGCTGCCCGTCCGGGATCTCCGCTAGACCTCGTTCGCCATCCATCAGAAAGAGAAGTGAATCTGGGATCTCTTCGGGCATGAAGAGGGTCGCCTGTTTTCCGATCGCCCGCAGGGTCTTGATGAGCCCCAGCGCCGAGCCCAGCGAATCCGCATCCGGGCGCCGGTGGCAGGCCACCAAGAAACGCTCTCCCGTGCGAGCGACGTCGAGCAGTGGTTCGATCACGTGGAACCTTCCGAGCCGCTATCCGGCTCCTCGCGGATCTCTTCCAGGATGGATTCGATCCGAAGCGCCGAATCCACCACCTCATCCCAGTAGAATTCGAGCTTCGGCACGTGGCGAAGGCCCAGGCGTTGCCCAATCTCCCGGCGGAGAAACCCGCTTGCGCGACCGAGCGCTTCGACCACGGCATCCTGGCGGTCGGCATCGATCTCCTCGAGCACACGTACGTATACCCTGGCGATGCTCAAGTCATCCGTCATGCGCACGGCCGAAACCACGACATCCTTTGCGGCGGGGTCGCGCACGCTGCCGCGCAGCACAAGCTCCATCAGCTCGCTCCGGATACGCTCCGACACGCGATCTGCTCTACGAAAGCCCTTGTTTGCCATTGTCAGTCCGTCCAATCTCCGAGATCACCCATCGAAACCAACTCCGTGGAGCGATCCAGCACGACTGCGTCCGCCGACGCTTCGACGAACGTGGCGATAGAGTCGAGCATCGAGTTCGCATGACGCCTGTCGCCCGACACGACCGCAAAGCCCAGCGTGGCTTGTCGATGTGCGTCTTGCTGACCAACCTCCGCCACCGACACGTTGAAACGATTCGCCGTCCTATCGAGCACCTTGCGCACGATGGAACGCTTGGCCTTCAACGAGGTTACCCCCGGCAAGGAAAGCGAAATCTGGCACACGCCAACGACCATGTTCGGACCTCTCGGCGCTCAGCTCACTCGAGTGTCGCCTCGACCTGCTTCTCTTGGTAGCACTCGATGATGTCTTGCTCTTTGATGTCGTTGAAGCCCTGAAGACCAATGCCGCACTCCATGCCGGACTGGACCTCTTTGGTGTCTTCCTTGAAGCGGCGGAGCGAGCCCATCGAGCCCTCCCACACCACCACGCCATCGCGCACGAGACGCGCTTTGGCACCACGGTTGACTTTGCCTTCGAGCACCATGCAGCCCGCAATGGTGCCGATCTTCGGGATGCCGAACGTCTGCCGAACCTCCGCCTTGCCAAGGTCCTCCTGGACGATCGTCGGCGCGAGGAGACCCTTCATCGCCGCCTTCACCTCGTCGATGGCCTCGTAGATGACGCTGTACGTTCGGATCTCGACCGACTGTTTCTTGGCAGTCGACGAGGCCTTGCCCTGAGGCCTCACGTTGAAGCCGAGGACGATGGCCTGCGATGCGCTCGCGAGCATCACGTCGTTCTCGGTGATGCCGCCCACGCCAGTATGAATCACGTTGACCTTGACCTTCTCGGTCCCGAGGTCGGTGAGCGCGCCGTGGAGGGCCTCTACCGAACCCTGGACATCGGCCTTGACCACCAGCCGAAGCTCCTGGACCTCGCCGCTCTGCATGAGGGCTTGGAACTGGTCGAGACCCCGAAGACCGGCTGCCGGTGCGGCGGTGGTGGCGCCGGGCTTCTTGCGTGTACCGGCCACCTGTTGGGCCTTGCGCTGGTCGGTGACCTGATAGAAGAGGTCGCCGGCAGCCGGAAGCTCCGCCAAACCGAGCACCTCGACCGGCGTGGCCGGGCCCGCGTTCGAAAGCTGGTTGCCGCGGTCATCGGTCATCGCGCGAACGCGGCCCCAGGAGCCGCCAGCCACGACGTAGTCGCCCGCATCCAAAGAACCGTCTCTAATCAAGACGTTAGCGACCGGACCTCGCCCCCGGTCGAGGTAAGCCTCGAGCACAACACCCTCCGCAGGGATGTTCGGGTTCGCGGTGAGCTCGAGAAGCTCCGCCTGAAGCAGAACGTTTTCGAGGAGGCTATCGACGCCTTCACCTGTGATGGCGGAGCACGGAATGAAGATGGTCTCCCCACCCCAATCCTCGGGCTGTAGCCCCAGGGCGGCGAGCTCGTTCTTTATCGTATCGGCGTTGGCCTCTGGCCTGTCGATCTTGTTGACCGCCACGACGATGGGCACCTTGGCCGCCTGAGCGTGGGCCACGGCCTCCCTGGTCTGGGGCATGACGCCGTCGTCCGCGGCCACCACCAAAATCACGATATCGGTGGCCTGGGCGCCGCGGGCACGCATCGCAGTGAATGCCTCGTGACCGGGCGTATCGAGGAACACGACCGTGCCCCGGTCGGTGTCGACGCGATACGCGCCGATGTGCTGGGTGATGCCGCCCGCCTCGCCAGCAACAACGTCCGCCTGGCGAATCTTGTCTAGAAGCGAGGTCTTGCCGTGGTCGACGTGACCCATGACGGTGACGACCGGAGGCCGATGCCCTCGGTCGCCGACCTTGTCCTCGAACTCGCCACGGGCGTCGCCGACGAGATCGTCCTCGCTCCGCGCGACGTTCTCGACCTCGTAGTTGAACTCGCCGGCCAACACCGCGGCGGTGTCCGCGTCGAGCGTGCTGTTGATGTGAACGCCGGACACGCCAAGCTCCATCAACTTCATCAAGACGTCGGTCGCCTTGAGACTCATTCGCTGCGCCAGCGTCTGAAGCTGAACGTTCTCATCGATGCGAATCACACGCTTCTGCGCGCTCGGCACCGTGATCTCGGTCTGCTTGGGCTTCTTGCCCGGCTGCAGGCGCTTCTTGCCCGGACGCCCCTGCGGACGGCCCGTTGGACCAATCGAGGAGCGGCCGCGGATCTCGCGACGACGCGGCGCGTGCTGCTCGCGCTGTGCGGCGTGCTCGGCGACGATGCGACGACGCGCGCCTTCGGAAAGCGGCGTCGCACTCGGCGCTTTGGCCTTACCACGGCGCATCACGCCCGGCGGTAACGCGTCATGGGCAAAGCGCTCCTGCTCTCCGGGCTCAGCCGGCGGCCCAGCGGGCTCGGGTACGGGGGCCGGCGCGACTTCACGCTGTTCTTGAGATGGGGCCGGCGCGACCGACACGGGAATTGGCGTGACGGGCTCAGCGGGCTCGGGCGCCGCAACCTCCGGCTTTGGAGCCGGAGTGGACACGGCCGGTGCCGGCTCGGCGGGGTTCGCTGCAACCGGTGCGAGTGCCTCTACCGGCTCTACCGGCTCTGCCGCCGCGGCCTCTTCGGTCTTCTTGCGTCGTTTGCGGCGGACGACGGTAGGCCGAATGCGCTCTTCGACCATTGCCTCGCTGCGGTCCTTGGTAAGTGAACGTTTGATGCGGTCCACTTCGACCGGGTCGAGGACGCTCATGTGATTGCGCACCTGGATCCCTAGGGTCGCGATTCGCTGGATCAGGTCGCGGTTCTCGACCCCCAACTCTCGAGCGACCTCGTAGACTCGAACCTTACTCATCCATCCTCCGTTAGGGCCTCGACGTGCGACAGGCAATCCAGGATCGCACCCGCGATGCCCCGATCCGTAACCAGGAGAACGCCGAGCTCCGAACGACTGAACGCGTCCCCCAAGCTGGCCTTTGTCCCCCAAGTGGCTGTCGCGCAACCAAGCGCCGTTGCCGTGTGTGCGAGTTCATCCCCGCGACCACGCGAATCCTTTGCGCGGATCAAAAGATCCCCTCTGTTTGCCTTCAACGCGGCGCGAACCGCATCACCCCCAAGAACGAGGTTTCGTGAACGCTGGGCCGAGCTGAGCAGACCCAATGCGCGTTGTTCATATTGCTCGACCAGCATCCGCTCGATGCTCTCGGGCTCTATCCGGGCGACACCGCGAAGCGCGCGCGCCAATCCGCCGCGGAGCGCAGCCGAGCGGACACAGTCTCTCTTCGGATGAACCGAGACGCCCCGGCCACCTAGCCGCCGGCCGAGATCCACAGCCACAAACGGCGCGCTATCCCCGACGACCAAGCGTACGAGCTCGTCGCGCGCGGCGCGGCCGCCGCACCCGGCACACATCCGCCGCGAAGGCTTCTCTCGTGCGCTCTGACCCATGCCACCCAGCATCGACGCTTACTCCTGCTTGGTCTCCCCTGGGGTTTCGGACGCGGTCTCGGACGCGGCCTCGCCCTCGGAGACTGGCTCTGTCGCCGCCTCGGCCGCTGCCACCGCCGCCGCCGCTGCTTCTGCTTCGGCCGCCGCCGCTGCTTCTGCTTCGGCCGCCGCCGCTGCTTCTGCCTCGGCCACCACCGCTGCTTCTGCCTCCAACCGCGCCGCCTCTTCCTTGGCCGCAGCGATGCTCTCTTGCATCTTCACGTCGACCGGAGGCCACTCGGTCACCGCGAATTCTGCGGCCGCGGCCTTGAGTGCCTGCGCCTTGGATGCGCCGAGCCCCGACTTGATCGCGAGGCGGTCGGTGTCCTCTTCGGCGATGATCGCGTCTACGGAAGCATAGCCGTTCTGCTCGAGCTGATCGGCCACGCGTGGGTTGACCCCTCGTACGAGAAGAAGCTTGTCGCGCTCCGCGGGTGCCTCGGTCCGATCTGCCATCGCGGCCAACCTTTCCTGGCGAAGCTCTTCCATCGCCGTAGCAGCGTCCTCGCGAAGTTTCGGAATATCGTCGGCCGAAAGCCCCTGCACCGAGGCAAGCTCGGCCTCGCTCGCTTCGACGACCTCGTCCAGGCTCCGGAAACCCATGCGGTACAGCGACCGGGTAAGCTCTTCATCGGTGCTGAGCCGTGACAGCGCAGCCATCGCCTCTTCCTCGATTTGCTGGAAGCGGGACTCGCTGACGATGTCGAGCCTCCAGCCGCTAAGCTGCGAAGCAAGTCGCACGTTCTGGCCTCGCCGGCCGATCGCCAAGGAGAGCTTCGCGTCCGGCACCACGAGCTCCATGTTGGAGTTGCCCTCGTCGATG
>JAUXFZ010000155.1 GCA_030622585.1 Myxococcales bacterium | reverse complement strand
GGGTCAGTGGTTCGTGACCGCGATGGTTGCTGTCGCGATCTATGCTTGGATGACTCGCGGCAATGTCTCCCCGCTGATGGGCGAACCTGCGCCCGACTTGACCCTTCCCGTTGCGGCCGGGGCGGAGCCCGGAGGGCCCACGAGAGTCACCCTGTCGGAGCTCGGGGGGCAGGTGGTGGTCCTCGATTTCTGGGCGAGCTGGTGTGGTGCGTGTCGCCGGACGGCCCCCATCCTGAACGATCTCCACGAGGAATTCGCCGGGCAGGGAGTCGCCTTCTATGCGGTGAACGTCGAGCCGATCGACCGACAGCGCCTGCAAGCGGCTCACGCGGCGTTCGGAACGCAATTTCCCTCCCTCCACGATCGAGCCGGAACGGTTCAACGACGATACGCTATCCAGATGCTGCCGACCGTCCTCATCGTCGGACCGGATGGCCTGGTTCACTGGGCGTCGACCGGCGTTCCTAGCAAAATGAGGCTCCGCGGGGCCATTTCTGACGCGCTTAACTAGCTGGAATCGGCCACGGTTGACGGGCCCGGGCCTCGCTGTTAGTTTCGCCGGCCGCGCGGGGCTGATGATGTAGGTCCCCTGAGGGTGGAGGAAATTCCTTGGTTCAAGCGCTTCAAGGTCCAAGCTTAGACGAGCGAGTCGCCCAGCTGCAGGAGCTGCTGGATTCGGCGAGCCCACAGACGCGTCAAGAGTATCAAGAGCGCTTCGACCTCGCGTGGATCTATCACGACAGCGCGCTCGAGGGCGTCGTCTATTCGATGGATGAGCTCAGGGCCGCCATCTACGACGAGGTCGTGACCGATCCCACGCTCATCCCGGTCTACGACGAGATACGGAACCACATGGGCGCGATCGAGATGATCCGCGAGATGGCTTCGCGCCGGCGCTTCTCGCCCAACCTAGACGTGATCAAGAAGCTGTTCGCGCAGCTCGCGCCCGAGGAGATCGAGGGGAAGACCCCGCCGAAGTACCGCAAGGACATGCCGTTGCACCGGCTCTACTTCCACGAGATCTCACAGCCCGACAAGATTAGCTACCGCATGCGGCAGCTCGTCCAGTGGCTGTCGGCTCCCGAAACCAAGAAAACGATGCACCCTGTCCGCGTCGCGAGCAAAGTGCACTATCAGTTGCTGCACATCTATCCCTTCCCGCGACACAGTGGAAAGGTCGCGCGCCTAGTGATGAACCTCATCCTCATGCGCGCGGGCTACCCGCCCGTCGTCATCCATGCCACCGAGCGGCAGCGTTACTACGAAGCGCTTCGAAGCGGCGAAGACGCCACCGCGACTCTCGTGAATCAGGCGCTCGGCGGGGCGATCGAAACGGCGATTCAGTACTTCGACGAAGAGCAGCGCTAGGGCGCGTCCTCGAAGAAGCGTGGCAGTGCCGAGATGGCGGCAATGTATCGTGCCCCAGCTAGCCGCGTTTCGGCAGCGTTTTCTGGCGTAATTCCGCCTATTGCGACGATCGGCCGGGACACGGCTTGGCAGACCGCTTCGAGGGTTCGGAGGCCTACCACGGGGTCGGGGTTCTCTTTGGTCTTGGTCGCGAAGACAGGGCCAAAGGCGATGAGGTCTGCGCCCCGCGCCTGTGCGGCAGCAGCCTGCTCGAGCGTGTGCGTCGAGACTCCGATCTGCATGTCACCAACGACTCGTCGCGCGTCCTCGATCGAGAGATCATCTTGCCCCAGGTGCAGCCCGTCGGCACCAACGAGACGTGCGATGTCGGCCCGATCATTGATGACGAACGGAACCCCCGCATGGGAGCACGCGGACCGCACACGCTTGGCGATTTCGAGGAATGAGACGTCGTCGAGTCGCTTGGCACGCAGCTGCACGATGGCACAGCCCGCATTTAGGGCCTGAAAAACAAGTGCCAGAGGTCGGTCCGCGGCCTCCGCGTCAACGATCGCGTAGAGCGAATCAATCAACAGGCTCGTCTCCAGTGAGCCGGCTGTACAGATCCGGGCGGCGATCGCGGAAGAATCCCCAGTTGGCGCGGTAGCGGCGCAGCGCCTCGCGGTCGAATGAGGCGACCGCCACACCCTCGTCTTCCCGGCCGAGCTCCACTTGTACGTCCCCTCGTTGATCGCACACGAACGAGCTCCCGTAGAACGTCAGCCCGCCTTCGGTGCCGACCCGGTTGGCCGCCGCGACCGGCATCGCGTTGACCACCGCGTGCCCGACCATCGCGCGCCGCCAGGGCGCTTTGGTGTCCGCGTCCGCTTCGTCGGGCTCGCTGCCAATTGCAGTCGGGTACAGCAACACCTCGGCGCCTTGAAGCGCCATGCTCCGCGCCGCTTCGGGGAACCACTGATCCCAGCAAATGCCGACTCCGATACGACCGTGGCGCGTCTTCCACACCCGAAAACCGGTGTCACCGGGCCGAAAGTAGAATTTCTCCTCGTACCCGGGGCCGTCCGGGATGTGACTTTTTCGGTAGATGCCTAGTGTGGTGCCGTCGGCGTCGATCGCCACGACACTGTTGTAGTAGCTCTGGCCGGACCGTTCGAAGAGCGAAACCGGGAGCACGACGTCGAGCTCCGCGGCAAGGGCCTGCATGCGCGCCACGGTTGGGTGTCCATCGAGCGGCGCAGCCAAGTCGAACGCCCGCTCGTCCTCGGTCTGCGGGAAGTAGGGGCCCTCGAAGAGCTCGGGGGTCAACACGACCTGCGCGCCCTGTTTCGCGGCCTCGCGGACGAGCGCTTCGACGCGTGCAAGGTTCTGGTCACGCGTCCCATCGAGGGCGCACTGGACGATTCCGATCGACAAAGAAGCAGGGGTCATGGCGCGGTAGGCTGAGCTTGGGTGACGCAGTGAAACGCTCCGCCTCCCCTTAGCAGGTCTCGAGCCGGCAAGCCGATCACCTCGCGGCCCGGAAACGCGCTCGCGATCTCCCGCAGGGCGATTCGGTCTTCCGGGATGTCGTACACCGGCACGATCACCGCCTCGTTGGCGATGTAGAAATTGCAGTAGCTGGCTGGCAGTGGCGTGCCGTCGGGCGCGGTCACGGCACTGGGCGCCGGTAGCTCGAGCACGTTCAAGCCGTTCGCACGCAGGTCCCGCGCGATCGAATCGAGCACTTCTGCATTGGGAGCCCCCTTGGCAGCCTTCGTGCACAAGACGGCGTTCGGGGCCGCAAAACGAGCGAGCATATCGATGTGTCCGTCGGTGTGGTCGTGCCGAAGACCCCGCTCTAGCCAGACCAGACGCCCGAGCGAGACGGCTTCGCCCAACGCCAGCTCGAAGGCTTCGCGCGTCAAGCCCGGGTTTCGGTTTGGGTTGAGGGCGCAAGATACGGTCGTCAGGAAGGTTCCCTGACCGTCGGTCTCGAGCGCGCCGCCTTCCAAGATTACGGGACACTCGAACCGTGTCGCTTGGAGCCGATCGGTCAGCCACTTGCTGACCCCTTCATCGAAGGCCATCTCGTACTTGCCGCCCCATCCGTTGAAGCCAAAGCACAAGGCGCCGAGCGTGCCCCGGGCGGTATGTCCGAACAGAGGCGCGGTGTCGCGTATCCAGCAGTCGCCGTAATCGGCGGTGACGTACGCAATGTTGTTCGAGTCGCCGACCAAGCTGCGGGCGCGCTCCTCGATCTGCGCGCTCTTCACCAGGAGATGCACGGGTTCGTTGCCCGTGTCGGCGATCGCGACCGACAGGGCCGCGATCGAGCGTTGCGCCTCGGGCAGATGGCCGGGCCACTCTTCCTCCAAATACGGAAACGCGAGCCAGCAGGCGGCGTGCGGCTCCCACTCAGCTGGCAGCCGAAGTCGTTCCTTCACCGAGCGAACCTACCACGCGAGCACGCGAGCCTCACCGAACCTGCGACCATGGCGTCGACATGCCGCAGGACGGCGTCCCGTCGCTGTGCGAGGCCGTCCAACTGCTTCTCGTTCAAGACGGGGGAGAGTGGATCGGTCCGCAAACGGGCCGCGAACCTCTCGATGTCGAGCTTTCGCACGGCCTCGATGGTCGACCGCCGAAACCGTTGGAGCGCCTTCAAACGCGCCTCCATCAGACCCAGCCGCTGCTCCCCGAGCCAGAAGCCGGCTCCGTTGTCCAGGTAGATCAACCGTCCGCCCGGCCCGCGGGATCGGACGTTCGTGAAATCTCCACCCCATCGGTCGACGTTCTGCGTGAGGTAGTCGAAGATGATCAGGTCGGAGAGCTCTGCGGGGCGCTCCTCGGTGTCGGGATCTCGTGCCACCGGGCGGCTCGGATCGGTGGCTTCGCGAACGCCGGGGCGGCGATTGAGGTCGGCGCGATAGTCGACCGGTCGCTGGTACGGGGTGATGGGGAGTGATTTCTGAACCCGTACCCAGCGCTCCCACTTCCGCCCCATGCGCACGCGTTTCAGTGGCTCCGGTATCCACCAGATGAATGCTCCCTTCACGGTCCCGTTGTCGGCGACCCCGAGCTCCGAGACTCGCTCGTCCCGCCCGGCTGCCGTCTCGAGCTCGCTCCACCGAAAGACGCGACCCGTCGTGGGGGGAACCCTGTCGAGCCCGAGCTCCCGGTCCAAATAGTACGCGGCCACCTCCGAGTACCAATGCGCTGCCGAGAAGTTTTGCTTGGGCTTGAAGTAGCCACGGGTTCCGTCTGCGAGGGTGACCTTGAAGGCCAAGCTTCGGCCCCCTCTACCCTTGGTCACTTCGGCGATGTCTTCGGTCCGCAAGGCTGCGATCCGATCGGCATCCGGTTCCCCTAGGAATGCGTCTAGTGCATCTGGGGGCTCCTGCGACGAGCCGAGCAGAGGGCAGAGCAGGGTCACCAGAAGGACGATGGAGGCGCGGCGCGGCACCCGCGCAAGCCTAGTGCCGGCGGGCCCGACACCCCCAGTTTTAGGCTAAACTAGCGGTTCGGCTGCGGTTCGAGGCCCATCAGATCCACCTCGTGACCGAGCGAGTGCGACCGGGCCGCGTCGTAGATCGCGCGGGCCAGCGAGACGTCTTGAATGGCCAAGCCCGTGGAGTCGAACACCGTCGTCACCGCGCCGCTTGGCCTGGGCAGCACGCCCGCCACGACTTCGCCCAAGGTGCCGGCGATGTCGTCCAACGTGAAGTCACCCTCCGCGAAGGGAACGTTGATCTCCCCACTCGCCGTCGCCTGGTGGACGTCATCGATGTACACCGCTGCTCCCTTGAGCGTATCGGTAGTCAGCTCGCGCTTGCCCGGGGCGTCCGCACCGATCGCGTTGATGTGCGCGCCGGGCCGGACCCATTTCGCCTGCAAGAACGGAGTGCGGGACGGCGTCGCCGTGCACACGATGTCTGCACCGGCCGCCTCTTCCAAGCTCACGACGCGAGCCCCCACCCGGTCGGCGAAGCGCTCGGCCGTACTTGGGTTGCGATCGTGCGCGAGGCTCTCGAACCCGTCGAACACGACCTCGTGCGTGCCGTGCAGCGTGTACGCTTGTGCGCCGCAACCAATGAAGCCGAGGGTTTTCGGCGCGCCGTTGGCGAGATGCTTCGACGCGACTGCGCCTGCCGCGCCGGTGCGTAGCGCCGTGAGGAGCGTGCCGTCCATGACCGCTAGCGGGAAGGCGTTCGCGGGATCGCTGAGGACGTAGACAGCCATCACAGTCGGCAGCCCGTGGCGCTTGCGATTCTGGGTGTGTACGTTCACCCACTTGATGCCGGCCGAGTCCCCAAGTCGCGCCGGCATCGCGCGAAAGTCACCGTCGTGGTCCTCGATCGGCAGGTAGACCTTGGGCGGCATAATTCCCTCGCCACGACCGAATCCGGCGAACGCGCGCTCCACGGCCGCCACCGCCAGCTCCATCGTCGCGACCTGCTGCACGTCGGACCGCGTCAAAATCAGCGTTTTCATGGCCTGACCCTCTCCGGAAATCCTTGTTCGATCTGGTGCTTTCTGTATAGTCCGCCGAGCCCATGCCCACCCAACAACTCACTGTAGTCGGCGGTCATCCCAGTGGAGCCGCCGCGACGACCCGAAAAGACAACTGGTGGGTTTCGCCCCTGACGACCCTGCTCGTGCTCACCGGTTTTTCCATCTACGTCACCTGGGCGGCGTTCCAGGGCGACAACTACTACGCAAACCCTTACCTCAGCCCACTCTATTCGCCGGTCCTCTACACTGATCCTTCCGTGGCAGGCGCGGCCCCGATCGCGCACGCCTGGTTGGGCGCATGGCCCAGCTGGTGGCCGAGTTTCCTGCCTGCGTCTCCGGCGCTTCTGATTCTCGTGTTCCCCGGTGCCTTCCGATTCACCTGTTACTACTACCGCAAGGCGTACTACCGAG
>JAUXFZ010000437.1 GCA_030622585.1 Myxococcales bacterium | reverse complement strand
TGTTCTTGTCTCGGACCGCCCGTTCCACGACCGGGAGCGAATCCTTCGCGCCCAACCGCCGCAATGAAACAATCGCCGACACGCGCACCGCGGGGTGCTTGTCTCGGACCGCACGCTCGAGGGCCGCGACCGACTTCCGAGTCGATTCGAGCTGTCCGAGCGACAGGGCCGCCTGTGCCCGAACGCGAAATGCGTTCGAATCGCGAAGCAAGCGAAACAGGTAGTCCTGGCGAGCGTCGGCCTGCACCGTGCTTGCGAAAAGGAGCGCGACGGCGACCAGTACTCTCCAGCCATGCCCTTGGCCGATGTGCCCCCCCAATAGTTGCCGCCCTTCCCCTGCGTTTTCAGTATCACAGGTGGCGGGCCGCAACGGCAACCGATTCGTGGGTGGCGGCCGCGTTGACTGCCCCGTGTCCGCCTCTCTATATTGCGTCCGTCCCAACGGCCATCGGGGGATGATAGAGGTCGAATGGAGTCACTAGATTTAAGTAACCCAACCGTGCTTGCGGCGATCGCGGCTGTTGCCGCACTGATCGTCGTCGGCATCATCATCGGGCTCGTCCGGGGTAGGAAGCCAAAGGAGCTCCCTCGAGAGCCGCCGCCACCGCCGCCCGAGGCGCTCGCCGAAGAGCACCCCAAAATCGAAGTAGAGGCGCGAGCCGAACCGACACAGCCGATCCAGTTGGAAGACTTGGTGCCGCCGGCCCCCCCGCCTCCTGCTCCTCCTGCCGATCTCGGAGCGTTCCGCAGCGGGCTGAAATCGACTCGCGGCAATCTAATCTCGCGCCTCGCAGTGGTGTTTCGACGGGACCGCGAGCTCGACGTCTCGATTCTCGATGAAGTCGAGGAAGTACTGATTACGGCGGACGTTGGCGTCCATACCACGCAACGCATCCTCGAAGCCCTTCGAACGCAAATGAACGAGGGCCAGCTGTCGTCCGCAGCCGATGCATGGGAGGCGATTCGCGAAGAGGCGAGGAGCATTCTCGCATCGAGCGGCCAAGGACTCGCCATCGATCAGAGCCCAACCGTCATCCTCGTCGTCGGCGTAAATGGCGTCGGGAAGACCACTACGATCGGGAAGCTAGCAAGCCGCTTCGACCGCCAGGGTAAGACCTTGCTGTTGGGCGCCGGCGACACGTTCCGCGCGGCAGCTGTGACGCAACTCGAGGTGTGGGGACGACGCGTCGGGTGCGAGGTCGTCAAAGGCAAGGACCGCGCAGATCCCGGCTCCGTGATCTTCGACACGATCGAGAAGGCCAAGGCCGAGGGAATCGACATCGTGATCGCCGACACCGCGGGACGCCTTCACACGAAGGTCCCGTTGATGGACGAGCTCACGAAGCTTGGGCGCACCGTCGAAAAGGCGCTTGGCCGCCCGGCCGACCACGTCTTGCTCGTACTCGACGCCACCACGGGACAGAACGCGATTCAACAAACGCAGCTATTCAAGGACGCGCTTCCGCTCAGCGGCATCGTGCTCACCAAGCTCGATGGGACCGCCAAGGGCGGAGTCATCCTTGGGATCGTCGACCAGCATCAGGTCCCGATCGAGTTCATCGGCGTCGGCGAAAAGGTCGAAGACCTAAAACCGTTCGGCGCCGAAGCGTTCCTCCAGGCTCTTTTCGAGTCGCCAGAGGCGCTCGAGCCCAGCGAAGACACCTCCAGCGCCAATTAGCCCTGCGCCACCGCACGCCATTTCGTCGAAAATCGTTACCGGATTTGGTACTGCGATATTCGCCATGGTATAGTCTTGTCGTCCGAGTGGAAACGGACACTTGTTACGTGATTTCAGCGAGTTGCCACGGTGGGGGCCGGGGCGCTCAGGGGGGAAGGCCAGAGGCCGATGCGAGAATTTGGGGGGATTGCGCTACTGATGGCGGCGCTTCTGACGGCGTTTCCGACGGTGACCCACGCCCAGATGGAGTTCTCCCTCGACGAGGTCGATGAGGAGGAAGCCAAGCCGGCCAAGCCGACGGAGAGCCAGGGCGATCTCATCGAAGAGCTCGCGGCCGGCGACGACGACGCGGGCGGACCGGCCGAGCCGGCGCCCCAGCGCGAAGAGATCGTCGAGGAGATCTACGCCGTCCAGCAGATTTATGCGCTTCGCCTGAAGCGACTCGAGCTCGCACCGTCGGTGGCGATCACGCTGAACGACCCGTACCTCAAGCACTACGGCGTCGGGCTGGCGATGAACTACTGGTTCACCAACGTCTTGGCGCTGGGGTTCAACTTCATCTGGTACGACTGGGGGACCGACCCGCTCGAGCGGGGCACCAACATCATCCCGCGCATCCAGAACCAGTTTCGACTCGGCGTTCCGATCAACGACTGGCAGATGGGGCTGTGGGTGAACTTCAGCTACGTCCCGTTCTACGGAAAGTTCAAAGTGCGGAAGAAGATCTTCCAATGGGACTCGTATCTGATCGGCGGCGTCGGCTTCATGCGAACCCAACCGATCCCGGTGTTCGATCCGGCGGTGCGAAGCTTCGATTGGCGGACCAACGTGGCGTTCAACGTGGGTATTGGCTTGCGCATCTTCCTGACGCGCTATCTGACGTTCTTCACAGAGTTCCGAGCCTACATGTGGCCCGATCAGTTTGAGAACGTCGATGTGGCGCCGGTTGGCGCGGGCCGCAACGACCCCGCGACCTGGCTCCAGTCGGACTCGACGTTCGTCGCCAACACCTCGATCCAAATCGGCTTCACGCTCTTCCTACCGGTCAAATTCGAATATCGGTTACCGAAATGATGATGCTCGCAACACAGACGCTTTCGCGAATCAGCTTGGTGGCGGCCTTGGCCACCTGCCTCGTCGTGGGCGACGGGCTGCGTAGCGGTGTGAGCTCGGCCGGCGCGCAGGACGTACACGTGAGTGGGCCGCTCGCCGGCGCTCCTGCCGTCAAAACGCTCCGAATCTGGCGCGGCATGCGCCTCCACGTGGAGCCCTTCTTCGCGTTCACCATCGGTGACGAATACGCCCGATCGCTCATCGTTGGTGCGGAGGCGCGATTCCACTTCCTGGATTGGCTCGGCATCGGTGGATGGGGTGGCTATTCCGTCGGGCAGCTCGACACCAACCTCGCCAAAGAGGTTCGAGACAAGGGCGTCACGACCAACGCGAACCGCTTGGACCTACCAGACCGGCAGAATTTCACGCAGCAAATCGGGCGGGTCAACTGGTGGTCGGGCGTGGAGCTTCACTTCGTGCCCTTCCGCGGCAAGCTCGCGATGTTCCAGAAAGTCTTCTTCGACGCGGACCTCGACTTCTTCGTCGGCGCGGCGTTCGTGGGCATCGAAGAACGGACGAGCGCGGTCGGGCTACCATCCCCCGGCAACGTCAGCGACTGCCAAATCGAGGGGAACCCAAATATTGATCCTGGCTGCTTGGGCAGCCAAACCACGCGTTCCAAGCGCACGGCCGTCGC
>JAUXFZ010000231.1 GCA_030622585.1 Myxococcales bacterium | reverse complement strand
TTCTTGTTGGCACCGTTGGCCTCGTCGGCTGCGCAGACGACGAGAGCGGTACTGGCGGCACCGGTGGCTCCGCCGGAGCGGGCGGCTCCGCCGGAGCGGGCGGAATGGGCGGAAGCCCCCCTCTGGACGACACGTTCAAGGCGGCCGCCTGCGTTCGTGACATCACGCCGATCAGCCCCAGCCTCGCATCCGCGTACGAGGATGCGTTTGGAGGGACCGCGGTCGTGAACCACACCGATCCCATTTACATGGCCGGGTTTGGCAACGATCGTCAGGCGACGGGCTATCACGATCGGCTGTGGGCCCGAGGGGTCGTCGTTGCGGGGCCGGGCGGCCGTGTGGCAATCGTATCGATCGACGTCGTCGGCTATTCGGTCAACGAGACGGAGACGATACGGGCCATGGTCTCCGCCGAGAGCGGGATTGACTACGCAGCGATCTCCAGCACCCACGGACACGAGGGACCCGACACCCAAGGGCTATGGGGACCGAGCTCAGTGGTCTCGGGCATCGACTTCGGGTACCTCGATTTCTTGAACGCGACCGTGGCCGACTGCATCGACGAAGCGGCTGCGAACCTCGAGCCGGCGCGTATGCGCACGGTCACGCCGAGCTCAGAGGGCCTCAGTCTTGGTCTCGATGTACAAGACGATGGCTTCGGTGTGGACGATAGCAAGGTCCTCGCCGGCGATGCGGAGCTGGCCCCGGAGTTTGATGGACGGATGGTCAACTCGCGCCTTGCGACCATGCAGTTCACGAAAGTGGAGCCCAGCGAAGACGGCAGCTACGAGGTCCTGGCGACCCTGGTCAACTTCGCGAGCCACCCGGAGAGCATGGGCTCCGACAACACGCTGCTCACCTCCGATTTCCCGCATGGTGCTCGCGAGAGGCTCGAGGAGGAGTATGGCGGCACCGCCGTCTGGGTCAGCGCTGATCTAGGGGTGCTCCAGGGCCCCCTCCACATCGACGTGGAAGACCCCGATACAGGTGAGCCTGCCGAGCGACGGACGTTTCGTTTTGCCGATGTTCACGGAGCGCAGCTCGCGGAGCGGGTGATCTCCGCCATCGACGTAAACGAAGCCGGCGACGGTGCCCCCGAGATTAGCTTCGGCAACACCGCCCCGGTGGCCATCCCGCTCAGCAACCCGTTCTTCCGCCTAGCCGTCGCGGCCGGCGTCATCAACTCCCGCCGGAGTCTCTACACGGATGGGGAACCCGACGCCTCCAACGGCAACCCCTACGCGCCGCCCTTCGACTGGATTCCCCAGGCGCTCGGGGAAGACATCCATACCGAGGTCGGCGCCATTCGCATCGGGGCGGCGAGCATCGCTGTGGTCCCGACGGAGCTCGATCCCCAGCTCGGAGAGAACTACCGCGATCGCATGACCGGCGCAGAGCACACGTTCATCGTGGGGCTCGGTAACGACCACATCGGGTATCAGGTTCCGGTCGATAAGTGGGACGGCAGCTGCCACGACTGTTTCCCGTACCTTCTCTCGGATGATGCGGGCTCCTGTCCCACCCAGCCCATCGATTGCAACACGGTGTTCGAGAACAATGTCGGGCAGGCCGTGGACCTGAGCGTCTCGGAGCCGCTACTCGAACTGATCGACGCGCTTCACTGAAAGCGTTCATCGGTCACAGCTGGTCGCAGGTCGCTTGCAGAAGTCGGCGTGCTTCCGTGGCTACTTCCTCGATGGATGCATCCGGCACGAGCTCGAACATGGCTTTCGGATCAACAAAAGAGACCCGCGCACCGTTGCCCGACTCTTGAACAACCACGTTGCAAGGCAATAGCAGGCCAATGTCCGGCTCTCCTTGAAGTGCTTGGTAGGCGAGCTTCGGATTACAGGCGCCTAGAATCACGTAGGGACGGAAATCTACGTCGATTTTCTTCTTGAGGGTTTCCTTGATGTCGATCTTCGTGAGCACGCCGAAGCCGTTGGCCTTGAGCGCGTCAGTTACTCGCTCGACACCCTCGGCAACGGACACCCCATCGAGCTCTGTCGAAAATGCGTAGCTGGATTCCAGCATGGTAGTCCTACTCCTTGGTTGATCTTGGGTTGTATAGGGATACGAAATGAGAGCTAGAAAATTCGGGCACCAAAAGTGAGAAGCCCTGCGAGATACGGTGAGTCGAGAAGCCAGACCGTGGGGAGACCATAGCTGACGTGAATGTGAAGCTGGTAGCGGTCCGCCTCGCCGAACCGCAGGTCGGTGAACAAGGCGACGCCACCGGTGCCCCCGTAGGTGCCGAGCGCCCCGTCTCTCTTCACGTCGTTGAAAGCGCCACCCCCGACCAGGACGCCGAACTCATGCGGAGAGCTTTCCTTTGCTTTGATGTGGAAGCCGAGTTGGGCGGACACGAGTCGCTCGGAAACCAGCCCGCTCCAAGGAAGGCCCGGGATGGGAACCACGTAGGGGCTCGTGCCTCCGATGCGATTCCGCGTGATGTCGTCTTCGCCCCACCCATAGCTTCCCCACTCGTCGATCTGGAGGCGCGTGAGAGGGACGAACTGCCATCCTGCTCGTAGCCACTGTCGGACCACGTAGATGACATTTCCAGGATCGTTGCGACCATCGGCGATTCCCCAGGCTCCCGAGCTCGAGCGGATATCGAGGCCCCCGTTGATTCCGAGCGCAACCCCCTTGATTCGTGGGTAGAAGCGGTGCGCCTCCCACTCCTCCGATGCGGCGTCGATGTTCCAATAGACATAGCCGATGCGCGGCTCGAAGGCCCAGGTGTTGGATGGAAGCTGATAGCCCGCGGTGTCACCCGTATCGAAGAACCACCAATACCGGACGGGGAGTAGGATCTCGAGGGTCTGGTGCTTTCCGGGATACCACTGAAGCTTCGCGCTGAGCAGGACGTAGCTCGCATTGAACCCGAACTCACTGATCTTGAGCCCTTGCTTGAAATAGTCGCGCAGGAGCTGCGCTAGAACGATCTCGCCCTCGGCAAACGCGAAGAATGCGAGCTTGTCCTTCGCGAACGAGAGCCGCTCGATGCCCACATGGATCTTGTCAGTGTTCCAGTAGAGATGCAGGTCTCCGTTGCCAACTACGCCGGTTCCAACACTGTCGAACAAGACCCATCCGCGTCCGACGGCTTCAGGAGAGAAGTTGAAGTTGCCTCCACCGCCGACGGCTGCGTGCCACTCGTTTGCCTTGGCGGTGCTGGGCACGAGGCCGACCAGCACTGCCATCGACACCACCGCGAGTGGTGTCCATGAAAGTCGATGTCGAGTCAGACGCCTGATCATGGCTTCTTCGGCCTAGTTGCGCGCAGATCTTCTCGCAGCAGTCGCCCCCACAATTCGTCGTACGGATGTACCACGCCGGCAGGCTCCTCGCCGCGATAAGCAGGACGGCCTTCGTTCGCCCACGCGAAGATGCCGCCCTCCAGATTGTAAACGTTGGTGATGCCGGCGCGCCGGAGTTGCTTGACGATCCCGGCACTCCGGTAACCGATCGAGCAGTACACCACGACCGTCGCGTCGGGTGCGATTCGGAGCGGCTCGATGCTTGGGTCCTGCGGGTCCACGCGCCGCGCGCCGTGCAGGTGGCTCACCTCGAACTCGGCTGCCGTTCGCACGTCGAGAATCTCCGGCCGTTCCTCTCGGGGGCCCTCCTCCCATCGGGCAAGGGTGGCGCTGTCCACCCATTGCACGTCCGGAAAGCGAACGGAGATCACCGTCCTGAGGGAAATCGCGCCGCGAGCGCCAACCCGCAGGGCCGCCAACCCGAGCCCGAGAGCCGGAACCCACAACCGTGGACTAATCTTCATGGACTGATCTTCATCGTGGGGTCACCGTCCGGACGGCCTCCGGGTCTACTATAGAGTCCCCCAGGACTGAAAAGGACTCCCGCCCTGAATCCTCTTAGGCCCCCAACGACTCTAAGGAGATGTTGCCAACGAGGGCCCAAATAGCCCGAAAAAGCAAAGGAGGCTTCCAATGAGTGCCATTTTCCCCCGAAACGAACACCGCGTAGAGCGCGTAGTGCGTGTGGTGCTTGGGGTAGCTCTACTGTCCCTGGTATGGATCGGGCCTCAAACACCCTGGGGCTGGGTCGGTCTGGTCCCGCTCCTCACCGGGTTGGTGGGTAGCTGTCCCCTGTACCGGGTGTTCGGAATTTCCACATGCTCGATCGACAAGCGCACGACTCCTCAACATCCGACCGGGACCTGATCGCCCTGGCCGCCGCGGGGGACCACCGTGCTTTCGAGCGTCTGGTGGAGCGCCATGCAGCGGCAGTGCTCAGGATGGCTACAGTCGTGACCGGTAACCCAACATTGGCGGAAGACGCTCTTCAGCAGACATTCCTCGCGGCCTATCGAAGCGCGGCGAGCTTTCGCGCGGACGCGTCCGTGCGAACCTGGTTGCTCACGATTGCGCGTAACGCTGGGCACAAGATCCGAACGAAGCGCGCGAAAGAGGACCTGGTAGAGGAGCCGCTGATGCAGCTCGGCCTCGAGGCGGGCTGGGGTTGCGACAATCCGGAGGTCCTGGCCATTGCGGCCCAGCGACGGGACACCCTCCACCGCGCGCTGCAGATGCTCTCGACCGATGATCAAGAAGTCCTGGTCTTGCGGGACATCGAAGGCTTGCGCGGACCCGAAGCCGCAGAGGTCCTTGGAATCGGCGAACGCGCCCTCAAGAGCCGCCTGCATCGCGCACGACTGCGACTCGCCGCGACACTTCGCACGATCCCTGATGACGAGCTTGGCGATGGGAAAGCGGGTCAGCGATGAAAGACCGAACCGTAGGCGGCATATGCTGTTCCGAAGTGCTGGAGCTTCTAACCGAGTATGTCGACGGTGAACTCGACGTGACAGCAGTCGAAAAGATCGAGAACCATCTTCTCGGCTGCCCCAACTGTGAGCGTTTTGGACGTAACTTTGGGGCGATGGTCGTGTCCCTCCGACAGGAATCGGAGAAAAGCGAGGCGGTACAGCTCGATGTGATGGCGCGCCTGCTCTCCGAGCTCCGCCAGATGGGCAACCAGCCCTGAGCGACGACATGCGGATCAAAGCCAAACTCGCCCTACTCGCACTCGCGATCGGAATCGTCGGCTGGCTCTATGCGAGCGGGGCCTACGAGGCGTTCGACCCCGACTCGGCGCGGCGCTGGCTCCGGG
>JAUXFZ010000135.1 GCA_030622585.1 Myxococcales bacterium | reverse complement strand
TCAGCCCGGCCGGCGCACCGATTCGATCGCCACCCACCGCGGCTGGTGCGTGGCAGAACGCCCCATCGCCGCAGGGCGATTGAACGAGAGCCTGCCCCTCGTACATCGGCAGCCCGTCGGTCACGCGATACGCGATGTCGAACGCGGCCGGCCCAGGAATCGACTGCCCGTCTTGGGTTTGCCCGTCGAGATTGCACTCGCCGAGGTCGCGCTTGCAGCCCCCAACAGTCGCAACGGCGCTCGTCGTGAGCACCAAAAGGAAGCAAGCTGGAGCGCGGCCGCGAAGCATCTAGGCCGGCAAATTGCTTCTGATGCCCCGCAGAGTCAAGCAAGATGCGCGGGTCACGCCACGACTGCAGCACCCGAAAAGGCTGCGTTTTCCGGCGTCTGCTTTGCCGCAGCACTCAATTATGCTAGCTTCGAGGCGTGGAAGTCGTCCTTCGCAAAGTAGGCCGCAAGTCGGGCCGGGCCGTCGTTGGGCGTCTTTTGCGGCCGCCTCGCAAAGGCTCGGTCGTCGTCATCGAGTTTGCCGACGGGCTCCACGAGTACGTCACGACTCCGGTGAAGCGCGTCCTTCAGCTATGCGGGGAAGACGGGCTGGACACCTACTACCTGCAAACAGCCAACAGCCGCTACCGCCTCGAGGTTCGTTCGACCGAGTCGGGCGCGGTCGATCAGCCGGTCGCGAACTGAGCCGATCCGGTCACCAGGTTGCCGAGCTTGCCGACCAGCTGGTCGAGCACGGCTTGTAGCTGCGTGAACTCATTCTTCTTGATTTCGCTCGTCTGCTCGTCGACGTAGAGCGCACGGTTGAGCTCGATCTGAACCGCGTGCTGCCCTCGCTTGGGTGCGCCGTAGGTCGATGTCGTCCACCCGCCCCGATACGGGTCGTCATGCTTCACGCTCAGCCCTGCTTCACGAAAATGCGAGTCGATTAGATCGATAATACGACCATCGGCGGTAGAGCGCCCGCGCGTGCCGGGGACGATGTCGGCTCGGCGCACAGCTCGGCCGCCCAGCGTTCGGCGGCCCGCAGACGGCATCGAATGGGCGGCGACGATGACGACCTGGCCGTGCTGCTCTCGTATCTGTGCTGCCACGTCGCGCAGCGTGCGATGATAGGGCTCGTAGAAAAGCTCGATCCTGCGCGTGAACTGCTCAACGGTCAGTGGCGCGCGCAGAAGTGGAGTCCCGTCCGTCCTGGCGCGCCAGACGACGCCTCTGGCGGGGAGGTGCCGCCCTTTCGGATGCTTCGGCACCGCCACGGAGTCGACGTCATCGGGCCCGCGATTGAGATCGACGACGTAGCGGGACACCCGTGACACCAGCAGGGTCGCGCCTTGCGTCGGCGCACGTTGGTAGAGTTGATCCACGTAGATATCCGAGTCCTGCAACATCGCCGAAGGCGACGCGTCGATCTCGGATTCCACCTCGGCGGGCACCCGCAACCCCGAGTGAGGAACTTCAACGAGCACAGGGCTCGCAGTGATTGTTGGATGGGTTAGCTCGACAAACGACACGAGGGGCTCAGGCGCTATACGATTCTCGGAAGGGCATCTGGGAAGGAGTCACCTTGGTCCGAACCAGCCCGCACGCAAGTCCCAGATAGAGCGCACGGTAGACCGGCTCCAGATCCGCCCCCGAAGCGCTCTCCCGGGCCAGCAGCCCGCCGAGCGTCGTATCCCCCGACACCGAATCGAGGACGCCAACCCATTCGGACGCGAGGCGGAACACCGTCAGTGGGGGTCCGTCCTCGCAGCGCTCGACCACGCGCTCGCGAAGCGGCTCGAGCACCGACTCGATCTCCTCGAGATGTGCCTCGTTCGCCGCATCTCGCAGAAGCTCGTACGGATCTTGTTCAGTCGGGAAAGTCTCCTCGTGGCTGCGAGCCCCGCGGACGAACGCCCACTCACCATGCCGCCATCGAAACGATTCCATCAAGCGGCCGCGAACCTGATCACTGATCGCTCTGAACAGCTCGACCGGGCGCAAGATCCCCAGCCCGACGAGCGCGTCGCCTAGGCGCCCGCCGTACTTCGGGAGGAGTGCTAGCGCCATCTCGATCTCCATCCGCAGACATCGACCTGTCGCCACCAGATACTCGCCGAGCAGCTCGGACTTGTCCGTCGACGCAACGAAGTCGGGTCTGCCGTCGACGAAGTAGATCTTCTTGCGCCGGTTGCGCTGCCATAGATGCAACACGCCGGTCTGTTGCTTGGCGATGATGTCATAGAAGACCGGCAACAACGTCGCCGCGCGGAGCTGCCCCTGCTTCTCGGCTTGAGCCAGCTCTTCGAGCTTCCACTGAAGCCCGGGAGAGGTGACGAAGCGTGTGAGCTCCGGCAGGCGAGAGGGATCGATGTACGTGCCGTCTGACTTGGAGATCTTGCTGCTACGGCTGTCGATGACCCCCGTCGTGAGGAGCTGAATCAACCGCGGATAGCTCATCGGCCCCATCACGCTGCCATCCATCAACTGTACGCGATAGATGATTGGCGACGTGACCGCGTTCGCCCCGATGAGCTCCTGCCCAGCGTGGTGCATGAGGTCACTGTCCACCAAGGAGGGCACTTTGGCGCCCGGAAGATGGGCTTCCGGGGCGTCTCCCTCGATCAGCTCCAACTGCGACAGGAGCCGGGCAACTCGGTCGGGCCCGTGTCCCATTCCTCGGCGCCGGATCACTTCCGCGCACGCCTCGCCAAACGCGCCGGCAGTGGGCCGCTCCTCCGGAAGGCGCTGGAGCCCTCGAAGGACCAAGGCCCGAATGTCCTGAGGGATGCGGCGCTCACAGCGCGCGAGCACGCGAAGATCGGCGTCCCGAATCTGAAGGAGGACGTTCAACTCGCTCTCTCCTTGGAACAGTGGTTCCCCGATCAGCATCTCTGCCAGGACGGTGGACAACGTGAACACGTCGCTCTTGCCGCTGAGCTCTTTGCCGCGCACCTGTTCAGGGGACATGTAGCCGAGCTTGCCGCGAACCTGACCGTCTTCGGTGGTTGGCGCGCGGCTTCGGACCGTCGCGATGCCGAAGTCGGTCAGCTTCACGTGACCGGTGCGGCTGAGCAGTATGTTTGCCGGGCTGACGTCGCGATGAACAAACTCCAGGGGCTCCCCCGCGTCGTCGAGGGCGTGATGCGCGTAGTCCAGCGCTTGGGCCGTTTGATACGCAATATGCAGCGCGACGTCCCACGGGATTGGCGAATCCGCCGGCGCGGTGCGCAGCAATCGGCTCACGTTGGAGCCGTCGACGAGCTCCATGACGAGGACGAGGTCGTCCCCCATCGGCCCGAAGTCGAACACCTGAACAATGTTGGGGTGTTCTAGCAACGCAGCGAGGCGTGCTTCGTCGATGAACATGGCAACGAAGTCCGGATCACTCGAAAATTGCGGCAGAATCCGCTTCAAGGCCACGCGCTTCGAGAAGCCGTGAAGGCCTTCACGACGCGCAACGAAAATCTCGGCCATTCCCCCCGCCGCCAAGCGGCGCTCGATGTGGTACGGCCCGAGCAGCGGCCGTTCTTCGCTCACACATCCCTCCGTTGCTGACCGACGCACTCATCATAAGCGCGTTGGGCACCCAGTGTCAGCTTACTCCCGGTTTCAGCGAGAGCGGAACACTTGGGACTCCGGTTCGTTCCTGCTTATCATACGAATATCCACTGGGTACGGGGGAACCATGGGGATTGTTCGAAAGACTTCGCGCTCTAAGAAATCAGAAGATCCGCTTCTCGGGAAGGTCATCGCCGGTCGATATCGACTGGAGTCGCTTCTCGGTGAAGGGGGAATGGGTGTCGTTTATAGAGCGCGACACGTGCTCATCGACCGCGTCGTTGCGCTGAAGCTGATTCGGCCCGACCTGCGAGGCGAGACACATTTGCGGGCGTGGATGGTGCGCGAGGCGCGTGCTGCAAACCGCGTCGACCACGCACACATCGTCGACATTCACGACGTCGGTGAGACCGACGACGGCGAACTCTATCTGGTGATGGAGTACCTCATCGGTGACTCGCTGTCGTCCCAGATCGCGAAGGGCCCGATGCCGCTCGCGCGCGCGGTCGACATCCTCGAGCAGATGACTGCTGCTCTTGCGCGTGCACACGACCACGGTGTCGTTCACCGCGACCTCAAGAGCGACAACATCATGGTCACCGCGCGCGGGGGCCGAAAAGATTTCGTGAAAATCTTGGACTTTGGTCTCGCTGCGTTGACGCGTGACCCGCGTCTCGCGCCGAAGGGCGCCGTCTTTGGGACACCAGAGTACATGTCGCCGGAGCAGGCACGGGGAGAAGATGCGGTCTCCTCGAGCGATCTGTACGCTCTCGGCGTTCTGTTCTTCGAGATGTTGACTGGACGACTACCGTTCCGCTCCGGGGATCGCGACGAGCTGCTCGAGATGCAGCGTAAGGCGAAGGCGCCCAACCCGCGGAAGTATCGCGCCGACATCCCCGAGCAGGCCGAACAGATCATTCTCAAGCTGCTCGAGAAGAAGGCCGAGGATCGTTTTCGCGATGGGCATCACCTCAAAGAGGAGCTCAAAGAACTGCAGCGTGCCCTGCCCTCGCGGGAATGGGATGCGCCGACCGATGCGGCCCCCATGGCGCCCCCGCCACCGCCGCCCTCAGAGACGCCGGGCGTGGTCGAATGGAGCGGCACCGCGGCCAACTTCCTTCGGGCAGTCGCGCGAGCGTACCCCGATGGGGACGCGCCTACTCAAGTGCAAGCCGCGTCGGACAAGATTTGGGAGCTGGCGTCGCGAGCGTCCAGACTCGAGGGAGAGCTCGAAAGTCACTCGAAGAAGCTCGAGTCGATCGAGAAGCGTGGCCGCGGCCTTCGCGCTGAAATCGGTCGTAAGGTCGAAGACCTCGCCGGTGAAGAGTCGCGCGCCCTGCGCGACGCATCGACGGAACGCGACGTCCTGAGCCACTTGATCCTGAAGCGGAAGCGAGCCCAGCGCGAGCACCACACCGCGCAGGTCGAGGTGAAGGCGGCGGGCAACAACATCGAGCGCATCCGGCGCGGATACGAATCACTCGGCGCAGCCCGCGCCCAAGTCGAAGTCCTCGAAAGCGTGTCGCGCGACTACGAGCGCCGCGCACTCTCGAAGGAAGACATCGCCGCGGAACGCCGCAAGCAGATCGAAGCACTCCGCGGCCAGCTGAAACGATACAGCGAGGCCCTCGAGAACGATCTACAGACCGGCCGAGAACGAATCGCCAGCCGCGTCGGAGAGGCCCTCAAGTACGAAAAGGCCTTCAGCGAGGCGTCGAACGTGCTTCTCGATCACCTCCGCGACAAGACGGAGTGCCGAGAGCTACTCGAAGACATCGACAAACGCCGCAAGGGCAAAGATCCCGACGAGAAGCCATCGGAGCTGCAAGAGCTAATGGAAAAGCACGTCGCTGCGCGCTGAACATCTTAAGAGCCGGGTCGGGGCGGAGCGCGATGCGGGGACCCCACGGACGGGGCGGCCTGCAAGGGTGGCCGGAAGGGCTTAGAGCCGGAGGCCACGCACGCCGCCCCTCGGCGCTCGCGCCCACTCGGCGGGGGGGGCACGCATGGCGGCTTGTCACTCGCTACGCCGCTGGGTCCCCACATCGCGCTCCGCCCCGACCCTCCATACGTCAACAGGGACGCACAGCACTCAAAAATGGACAGTCCCCGTTGCAGGGTCCCCGCATTGCGCTCCGCCCCGACCCTCCGTACGTGGACATGGGCGCACAGCACTCAAGAATGACAGTCCCCGTCTTCAAGCCACCGATTATGTCGGCTCTGACTGGGGGGTTGGCGGTGTGGTATGTGGTGTAGATGCTTAGAATTCTCGTCTGCCTGGCCGTTGTGGCCGTGGGATGCGGTGAGCAACATGCAACCGTTGGCGCCGCGGGCTCCGGCGGCGCTGCGCCCCAGGAGGCCTTCACCGACTTTCTGACGCCGAACGACGCGCCTACGGATCTCGATTGTCTTCCCATTCAGGTGCCGCTCGATGCCTTTGACTGCGAGACGCCTCTCGCAACGGTCGACGAGCTTGCCGTGACGCCTCGGTGCTGGCCCGATCTGGATCTGGATACTGAGTGGTTTGGTCAGTCGCGGATGGAAAGGCTCGAGGTGCTGGCCGCCCGCGTCTCTGGACGCGTCGTCGCGGAACAGGGCGTGTACGATCGCATCATTCGGGACGTGGGTGCACTTCGGGCGCTTTGGCCGGACCTCGGCTTTCTGGGCGAGTACGTTCCGGGAGCCGCCAGCTTGTTGATCGAAACGGATCGAGACACCCGCGACCAGATGCGTCGAGGCAATTACGACGCGTGGGACTGCCTGAATACGCTGTTTCGCGTGAAGGAGATTCGGTCCCCGAGATGGACGATACTCGATCTCTCGTTCGCCGGGACGTACGACCTACGAGTCCTTGCACGCGAGTACGCAAAGCTCCCCGCCGTTCAGCGAGCCTACCCGGACGGGTTTGCGGGTGACTGGGGCGATATCTGCGTCACGCCGGGCCCCGATGAGTGGCACTACGTCTTCGACGAAGCGAGCGGCGACTGCCCCAGCGGCTGCATCGATCACACCTACCACCACTTCGTGACGCTAGCGACCGGCGAGGTGAAACGCGACGGCATCTTCGAATACCACCGCGACGCACAGCGCCCAGACTGGTTCACCAAATACGTAACCAAGGCGGTCTGTCACTGACACCGGCGCTGGCCCTGGCACTGACGTACGTCGACTTCTACGGAGGAGGACGGCTCGGGATGGGCAGCACAGCGATTGGGTCGGCGCCTAGTCGTATATCGACTTAAGGT
>JAUXFZ010000290.1 GCA_030622585.1 Myxococcales bacterium | reverse complement strand
CGTGGCGAACCGGGCGGCGCTCTAGACCACGCGAACGAAGCCACACCGGCATGGCCTGGCTAGTGGCTCCCCGACGCGATTCGGTCAAGCCGCGCCCTGGGGGTGCTCCGAGCAAGGCGGTTGCTATGCTCCGTTGGTGTTCGAAAAAGTACTGATTCTGCGCCGTGGAGAGGCCGCGACCCGTGTCGCGCGTACATGCCGACGAATGGGCGTCGAATCGATTGTGGTCGCTCCCAAAGACACGCCGGCGAGCAGCCACGTCGAGGCTGCGGATCGGCGCATCACGGTCGACTTCGAAGAGACGAGCGCGATTCCCCCCGACCAGCTCCCCGGCATTCTCGAGCAGGCAGGTGCCGACGCGGCCCACCTTGGCTACCAGGGTCAGCCCGAGATGTTCGAGCTCGCGAGCGCTGCCGAGAAAGCCGACGTCGCTGTGGTCGGCACCGACCTCGATGTGCTCGGCGCCCTCACCGACCAGGCTACGCTCTGGGCCGCCGCGGAACGGTCTCATGTGCGAACAGTCCACGACGCCGAAGATCAGACACGGCCGCGCGAGATTGGCGTCCTCGTCGTTGCCGACTCCCATGGCAAGACCACCGCCATCGCCGAAACCGACCGCAGCCTCTCGATCGCGGAGCATGCGCTCATCCACGAAACACCCTCGCCCGAGCTACTCTTCCGCTCGGACGGCGAGGCCTTTCGGATGGCGCTCTTCGAAAGCGCCCGGCGCCTCGCCGCGGAGCTCCGCTATGCGGGGCTGCTCGAAGTGACTTTCCACATCGACCCACCCGGCCTGTTCTGGATGTCCGAGGTAAAAATCGGCCTGCCACGGCACCACACGCTCATCGAGATGAGCACAGGAGTGGACTTGGTCGGGCTGCAGCTTCGCATCGCGTCGGGCGAGCCGATCCCCGAAGAGCTGCAAAGCGTCGAACCTCGAGGGCACGCCATCGACGTGTCCATCCTCGCGCTCGATCAACCGGACGCGGTCGTTGCTTCTTATTCGGTGGCGCCTGCCCCTCATGACCGACTTCGAGCGACGTCATCGGCCACCGTCGGTTTGCCGCTCCCGGTCGACGACCGTCCTTTGATTGCCAAGCTAAGCGCCCACGCGCCCATCCGGCACCAGGCGCTCCTCTCGATGGATCGCATGTTGGCCGAGATGCGCGTCGATCCCTTCGCGACGAACGTCCAATCGCTGCGGCGAATCCTCGGCGATCATGCGTTCCGCGCGGGGCAATACGACCGCGAAACGGCCGTGCGATTCGCCGCCGGCTGACGCCGGCCACAGACGAAAAAAACCGCGCGCTACGCGGAGAACGTGGACTTGCCCGCGTAGACGGCGCCGTCCCCAAGCTGCTCTTCGATGCGAAGGAGCTGGTTGTACTTGGCAACTCGCTCTGAACGCGAGGCGGAGCCGGTCTTGATTTGGCCAACGCCCGTCGCAACCGCCAGGTCGGCGATGAAGGTGTCCTCGGTTTCGCCGCTTCGGTGCGAAATGATCGACGCGTATCCGTGCAGAGCCCCGAGTCGAATGGTGTTGAGCGTTTCGGTGACCGTGCCAATCTGATTGACCTTGATCAGGATCGCGTTGGCGACGCCTCGGTCGATACCGACCTGGACTCGCTCGGTGTTGGTCACGAAGAGGTCGTCTCCGACCAGCTGGACTTTGCCGCCAAGGGCGTCGGTCTGGACCTTCCATCCGTCCCAATCGTTCTCGTCCATGCCATCCTCGATGCTGATGATCGGGTACTTGGTGCAGTAGTCCGCGTAGATCTTCACGAGACCGGCAGCATCGACTGGCTTCTTGTCGAAGGTGTAGACACCTTGCTTCTTGTCGTAGAACTCGCTGGCGGCGCAATCGAGAGCGATCGAGACCTGCTCGCCGGGGCGATAGCCCGCAGCTTCGATGGCGCGCGCCACGAACACCAGCGCTTCTTCGTTGGTGGAGAGCTGGGGCGCAAAGCCGCCCTCATCGCCCACGCCGGTGGTGTGACCCGCTTCCTTGAGGAGTTTCTTCAGGTTGTGGAAGGTCTCGACACCCGCACGAAGCGCCTCCGCGAACGTCTCAAAGCCGTGAGGAACGACCATGAACTCTTGAATCTCGAGGCCGCTGTCGGCATGTGCGCCCCCGTTGATGATGTTCATCAATGGGGTTGGCAGGACGTGCGCCTGCGCGCCTCCGAGGTAGCGCCAAAGCGGGAGGCCCACGGCATCGGCGCCGGCCCGCGCAACGGCCATCGAGACGCCGAGGATCGCGTTGGCGCCGAGCTTCGCCTTCGACGGTGTGCCGTCGTAGTCCAGCATGGCCTGATCAACGCCGGCCTGATCGAGCGCATCCAGGCCGAGCACCTGGGGTGCAACCTCGCTCACCACGTTCTCGACGGCCTTCAAGACGCCCTTCCCTAGATAGCGGCTGGCGTCTGCGTCCCGGAGCTCGAGCGCTTCGTGCTCACCGGTCGAGGCGCCGGACGGCACTGCGGCTCGGCCTGTCGCACCCCCCATCAATTCCACGTCGACTTCAACCGTGGGGTTGCCTCGGGAGTCCAGAATCTCTCTCGCGCCTACTGCGATGATCTCGGTCATGGTTTCGCCTCGCGCAGCCCTTAGCGGTTGTCTGGGGGCGGTGCAAGGATGTCGATGCTAGGCTCCGCCGCTATGCATGCTTCGCTGTTCATTCCCTGGTTCCGTCTCGAGCCCTGGGACGTCCCGCTTCCGTTCTCCCTCCCCGTCCTGGGCGACACGCTGTCGATTCAGCCGTTCGGTGTTCTTGTCGCCACCGGGGTACTGCTCGGCGCGTGGGTCGCCGGTCGGTTCGCACAACGCAACGATCTCGACACCGTCGCGACCGGCGACCTGGTGACGTATGCGGTCGTGACCGGTTTCGTCTTCGGCTACTTCTTGAACGGGCTCTTCTACGAGCGCGAAACGTTGATGGAGGTCCTGCGCAATCCCTCCCTGTTCTTCTCCACGTGGCTTGGGCTCTCGTCGTACGGCGGCTTCTTTGGCGGCATCCTCGGTTGCTTCATCTGGCGCTACCGGCGGAAAATGCCGCTGCTTCCCTACGCCAACGCGGTCTGCTTCGGCTTGCCGTTCGGTTGGTTCTTCGGGCGCTTGGGCTGCTTCTCCGTTCACGACCACCCCGGCAAAGTCACCGATTTTGCGCTAGCCGTGGCCGACTATCGATTCGGCGCCCCGCCCTTTGAACCGCGCCACGACCTCGGCCTCTACGAAGTGCTCTACTCGGCCTTGATCATCGGACTGTTCATCTGGCTCGAGCATCGCAGACGCCGTCCAGTTGGATTCTACTGCGTCCTCCTTCCGCTCGTGTACGCGCCGGTTCGGTTCTTCCTGGATTTCCTCCGAGCCACTCCGCTCGAAGGAGGAGATGTTCGATACGCGGGGCTGACGCCGGCGCAGTGGTCGTCGATCGCCATGGTGGCCTTCGGCCTCGCGGTATGGCAGTTCGCCGTCAAGCCGGGCATGGCCGAGGACGAGGCTACTTGAGAGACACGACTGTTACCTGCGGCCCGCCTTCGTCTTGCGTCGCCTGCCGGAACCCCTCGACATAGGCCGCGTCCCGCGCGAGGTGCTCGTGGATGGCCACCCGAAGGGCGCCGCTGCCAACTCCGTGAACGATGAACACGCTGGACTCGGCGGCGCCGTACATCCGATCGAGGAACACCTCGGCCAACGACACCGCATCGTCTGCGCGAAGCCCGCGAACGTCGAGCGTGTTGTCACTGGTTCTGAGCGCGCGCTGCGGCTTCGCGTGCGCGCCGGAAACCGCAGTCGGCTCTCGGACTGGCGAGACGGAAACCTCCTTGAGGGCGCGCAGGTCGGTCGCGTCGACCCATAGCTTCATCATGCCGGCGGACACGCGAACCTTCCCGCGCGCCAGCCCTTCGATCACGTCGGCTGCACTTCGTAGCCGCTCGACCCAGACCCGATCGCCGACTCGAACGGCCGTGGGGTCGAGCGCTGCTGTCTCCACCGGCTCCGGCTCCAACGACAGCCGATGGGCATCGAGGTCGCCGAGGAGCTCGGCCCCCTCACGCAGCGCGTCGGACGCCGCCGCTACCGACTCGACTTCGGAACGTTGCCGAAGCTCCTTTTTTGCGTGATCGAGTCGGGCGTGAAGCTCCCTCACCTGTTCGAGCAACTTCTGGGATTCCCGGCCGAGCCCTTTGGCTTCGCGCGCCTTGAGCTCCTGAGCGCGCAGGTCGAGCTTGGCTCGCTCCTGGGTGATTGTAGCTCGATCCTCTTCGAGGGCCGACTGCTCGTCCAGCGCCGCCTTGGTCGCTTCTTCGAGTTTCGCCACCAAAGTTTCGAAATTGCGAGAATGCTCCGGCAGCACGCTGCGTGCCTGATCGATGACTTCGGCGGGGATGCCATAGCGACGCGCGACCTCGAGCGCGTTCGAGCCGCCAGGCACGCCCATCGTCATTCGGAAGGTGGGCGACATAGTGTCGAAGTCGAATCCGACGGACGCGTTGTGCATGTTTTCGCGTTCCGCCGCGAGCGCCTTCAACGCTTCGTAGTGGGTAGTGACG
>JAUXFZ010000184.1 GCA_030622585.1 Myxococcales bacterium | reverse complement strand
CTGTGCATCAGGGTCAGACGATTCGGCCGTATTCGTCATACACACCGATGGCACTCAACGTTCTTGCAGGCGCGCCCCTGCATGTCCCGGGCTTCGAACTGACGCAGGCGGAGATCTTATATACTGACCTGACCGGCAACGGCCGAGGCGTCGATCTGGTTGACGGCCGCATGTACTTCGGAAGCAATGACAGTTTTGCGGTTTACGATGTCAGTGACCCAACGGCTCCGGTAGAACTTGGGAATTACGCGTCAGGCAGCCCGTCCGACATTCAAGTGGTCGACGATCTTGCCTATCTCGCAACCTTCAGCCCGGGGCTCCAGATTCTAAACGTGGCCAATCCAGCGATCATCACGCTGGCTGGCGAGGTGATGATTTCTTCGGCACGAGCGCTCCAGGTGGTCGGAAACCTGGCCTACGTACTGGAATCTTCGTTCGGCGACTCCGCGATTCACGTGGTGGACGTCGCGGCACCAGGTAGCGCATCGATCGTCGGAAGTACCGAGCTCTCCGGGGACGCACGCCAGCTGGTCGTGCATGGGAACTACGTATATGTGTCCAAGGGTTCTGGGCCGATCGAGATCATCGACGTGAGCAACGCAGCGGAGCCACGGTCGGTCGGAAACGCACCCGTAAACGACACGGTCGCCGGTCTAGCAGGGGTCGGCGAATACCTGCTCGCTGCGAGTCGCGAGGGCATGCAGGTGTTGGATATTTCCGAACCGGAAGATCCCACTTCGGTCGCCTCGGTCACCATTCCTTCAGATTCTTTCGCCGCATCGATCACCGTCGCGGACGGGCGTGCCTATCTGACGCGCGGCTTCGATGGAATCCACGTGATCGACGTCTCAAACCCGGCGACACCGGTCCGCCTCGGAGTGCTGCCCATCTCGAGCATACAAGGGGCGGTCGCGGTCGAAGGCGCGTTGATGGTTACGTCAGATAGCAATGGAGGCTTCCACACAGCCGCCGCGGCCATTCCGATCGCTTCGGCGGCGATAGGCGAAGTTCGATTTGCCGGCCTGGCTCGCAGCGTCGCAGTAGCCGACAGCCAGGCGTACGTGGGCACCGCCGGACCAAACGAGTTATGGGTCGTCGATGTGAGCGAGCCACAGGCGGCTACGCGCCAAGGCGGCGTGGTGTTGCCATCGGCGGCGAACGCACTCCAGGTCCGCGACGGGCTGGCGTTCGCAGCGAGCGACCGGGACGGCCTGCTGGTGATCGACGTCTCCGATCAAGCGATGCCAGTCGTTGCAGGAGCGGACGGCACCGAGCAAAACCTGACGACCCTAGCGCTGGGGGAGAACACCGCGTACGCGACCAGCAGCAGCGAGCTGCACGTCATCGACATCTCAACGCCGACTACCCCGACGCCCCAAGCGCCGGTGCCGTTGAATCGTGCGGCGTCGTGCACTGCACGGGATGGCGACACGCTCCTGGTCTGCCAGGGGTTTGCCGGCGTTCAGGGACTGAGCATCGTCTTTCCGAACATGCCGGTGGGTGGCTCAGCCACCGCAGACACTTTGGGTGCGACCGACATCGCCGTTCGCTCTGGTAAGGCGTTCGTGGCGGACCGCTCTGGCCAGGGCATTGGCGCTGGAGTGCAAGTCGTAGACTACTCGGACTTCAACGCCCCGACGTCTGAGGCATTCCTGGTGCTGCCCGGCAACGCGAATCGAATCGCGATCGGTGGCGAGCATGCCTACGTCGCCGTGGGCGCTGTCGGCGTCGAGGTAGCCAACGTCGCCGACCCGACGGACATGAGGCATGTGGGGTCTCTACCGCTCCCCGCGGAGGTTCGAGACGTGACGACGAGCCCAGACTTCGTCTACGCGATCGGCGATCAGAGCCTATACGTCATGCGTGGAACGACGAGGAGTGTCCCGTGAGATCTTTCCTACACGGATGGGGAGCAGCCATCATGAATACGGAACGGAGTCAGCCAATCTCTAGCGCCGCTCTTGCGTGCCTACTCGCCGCGAGTAGCGTGCTTGTCAGCTGCGGTGCGGGAGGAGAGACTGATACGGGCCTGACGGGAACCTTGCTTGGTGGTCCTGTCTCTGGTGTGTCGTTCGAAACCGAGACGCACTCCGGAGTAACCGCCGCGGACGGCACGTTTCGCTACGAGGAAGGCGAAACAATTCGTTTCTTCATCGGTGACACCTTGCTCGGAGAAACGGAAGCGAAGGAAGAGGTGAGTCCATTCGACCTGGTACCCAACGCGGTGCCTCTAAAAGGCGATGACACGATCTCGCGAGCGGCGTCCAACGAATGCGACCCCTTCGTCCCTGTGATCAACATGACCGCGTTTCTGGCAACCCTGGACCAGGACGATGATGTCGATAATGGAATCAACATCACGAGCGATATTTCCGCACTGTTCGAAGGCGTAGCCATCGACTTCGCGCAGAATATTTTCGGATTTCGGCGCGACCATGCCCTTCGCAGCGTGCTCTCACAGGCCAATGGCCAAGGGCTGTTTGAAAGCCACCGTCAGGTTCGCTCGGGGGCTTTTGCTATGCAGCGCCTCTACGCGACGCTCGGCCTCGATGCGGGCCTGTTCGTGTTTACGGTCTTCGAGCGAGACGGGGACGCCGATGGCGTCATCGATTCTCGCAATGAGTCCCAATATGATGAACGTGCGCAGTTGGTCTCCTCCTCGGGAGACGCCGATGGCGACGGCGTACTCGATTCGACCAGCACCAGCGAATACGACGCACATGGACGCCGTGTTCGGCGCGAGTCCGACTCGGACGGCGGTGGCTCGCCCAATCGAATTACACGGACGGTGTACAACGACGATGGTGACCCAACACGCACCGAGTCGGACAACGATGGAGATGGCGACGTGGACTCCGTCACGACCACATCATACGATGATATCGGTCGCGTATTGCGAGACGAGTCAGACGGCGACAACAGCGGAACGCCCGATCGCATCGTCACATACTGGTATGACGATGACGCCAATCAGCGCGGTAGCCGCGAGGACGAAGGTGCCGATGGCTCCATCGACCGGAGCACAATCAGCTTCCTCGACGAAAACGGCGATGTGATTCGCACGGAGGCAGACCTCGGTGACGACGGTACCGTCAATTCACGCAACACCTTTGAGCGCGACGCGCGCGGCGACGTGACCCGCCGGGAAAGCGACCGTGACGGGGACGGAGAGCTCGAAGACATCGATCTGACTGAGTACAACGAGATGTGTCTACGGACCTATGACGAGGCCCAGGAGGGCGACGTCACGGTCGAACGCACGACCACGAGGACGTACGACGCCGAAGGACGGCGACTCAGTCGGAGCACCGATTCCGACGCGGACGGGGTCCCCGACTCGATCGACACGTATCAGTACGATGAGAGCGGCAATCTGGTGTTCTCTGCAACCGACAGCGATGGCGATGGGACGCCGGACTCCACCACAACGTACGAGTACACCGACGGAGCGCGCAGTCGCGTCTCGACCGATCGAGACGCCGACGGGATTCCCGACGAAATCGAGCACCTCACCTCCGAAGCTACAAACGGCTGGGTGTACGTCCTGAACAATTAGCCGGGGCCGACGAAACCTTCATCGGGGTCGCCCGTGCGGCCGGCGCAATTTTGATACCCTTGTCCCGGCCGGCCCCATCCCCCTGCGTGCCGCAACGTCAATGCCGGCAGGGAACGCCGGGGGACGCAACCTGGGAAGGGGTGTGCAAAGCTGCAACCGGTGATCACCTCACTCGACCACATCCACATTCACGCCGCTGACCCGTGGGCGACGATCGGGTTCTACGAGTCATGTCTCGGCGCCGAGCGGCTTGGATCCATCCCCTCCGGTGAGGGCGGTGAGAACCACGGCGTGCTCCTCGGTGGACAGCTCTTGATTATCAGCGAGTTCCCGCCGGGGATGACGCCAGCGGAGCCGCCCGAGGTGGGCGCGGGGGCACTTCGCACGGGCTTTGGTGTGGCGCATTTCGGCGTTCAAACGACCGACCTCGACGGGGCGCTGGCCGGCCTGCGTGCTGCCGGGGTGCACGTCCACGCCGACGCCCGGCGCACCGGCTCGGTCCGCTACGCCTACGTGACCGCGCCCGACGGGGTGGTCATCGAGCTGGTGGAGCTCCACTTGCCTGCCCATCTCGCGCCGCTCATGCCGCTGCTCCACGGCGTGAACCGGGCGATCCACCTCACGCGGCGGGCCTTGGCGAAACAACTCTTCAAGTAGCTGCGCCCATCTCAACCCAGCCCGGGAGTCAGATCTCGCGCGCAATCCATCACGCGGCCGCGCGGTAGGTCAACCGGGCGGCGGACTCTCCGGGTGCCGCGCGGGTCGGCGCTTGCGCCCGCTTCGGGCCAGGTAGTGACAGGCGTGCGATGCGTCCGACGACGCTGCCGAGCTGGCGTCGGAAGCTGCCCGTGTTGTACGCTTGCCCGTAGCGCGTACAGATCTCGCGCACGCGTGGGGCCATCTCCGGGTAGCGTGCGGCTGGGATGTCCGGGAACATGTGGTGCTCGATCTGGTGGCTCAGGTGGCCGGTGAGCACGTGCAACCAGTGGCTCCCCTCGATATTTGCCGAGCCATTCAGTTGGCGCACGTACCATTGACCGCGGCTTTCGTCCTCGGTCTCGGCCTCTGTATAGACGCGCACGCCCTCGGGAAAGTGACCGCAGAAGATGACCGCGTACGTCCATAGGTTACGCGTGCCGTTGGCGAGCAGGTTGCCGAGCGCCACACGCGGCGCGTTGGCAAGGGCCAGCGCTGGGAAGAGACCGTAGTCCTTGAACAGTTGCCAGCTCGCCTTTGTCACGAAGGGACGCGCGCGCTCGGCAAATTGCGCCGGCGTTTGCTTCCTCGCGAATAGCTCGTCGACGCGCAGGTCGTGCCCGCCCACGCCCCACTGGAAAAACAGTGCCAGGAGCGTGGCGACCACCGGCTGTGTCAGGTGTACCGGCTTCCACGGCTGCTCGGGTGCGACGCGCAGAAAGGCGTAGCCGATGTCACGGTCCTTGCCGAGGATGTTGGTGAACGTGTGGTGCTCGTAGTTGTGCGAGTGGCGCCAGTCGTCGCCGGTGCACACGATGTCCCACTCGTAGCGCTGTGAGTCGAGAGCGGGGTCGCGCGTCCAGTCGTACTGACCGTGCATGATGTTGTGCCCGATCTCCATGTTCTCGAGGATCTTCGACAGTCCGAGCGCGCTCGTGCCGAGCACGAAGCTCACCGGTCCGAGACCAAAGTGCAGGAGCAGACGGCCGGCCGCCTCGCTGCGGTTTGCCGTTCGGATGATCTGGCGGATGTGCTCGATGTCACGCTGGCCGAGGTCGGCGACAACTTCCTGTCGAAGCGCGTCGATCTCGCGGCCGAAGGCATCGGCCTCTTCTCGCGTCAGGTTCTTGCTTTGAATCGTCATGGGATTTCCTTTCACAGGTCCAGCTCGAGATCGGAGCGGGGCACCGAGATACACAACTGAATCTCCTCGTCGGGCTCGCTCGACACCTCCCCGGTGATGAGGTTGTGCACCGTGCCGCTCCGCTTGCGGCACTTGCAGCTGTGACAGATGCCGATGCGGCAACCGTGCGCGGGGCGCTCACCAGCGCGCTCGAGCTGCTCGAGCAATGTCCCTTCACCCTTGGCTACGACGGCTCGGTCCGAGCGTGCCAGAAGCACTTGCACGCCCTTGGCAGGCGACGCCGAGGGCATCAGCGTGGGTGCCGGCGCGAAGCTCTCGCGTTGCAGGCGGTCCGATGCGTCGACACTCTCCCAAAGCCTCTCCGCCCGATCCATGAGGGGCCCAG
>JAUXFZ010000365.1 GCA_030622585.1 Myxococcales bacterium | reverse complement strand
TTCGGTCGCCTTCATGGACTCGGTGAGCAGGCGGGCGCGATCGAGGTTGAGGCGGATCGGTTGGTCCCGAAACCCCTCGAGCATTCTCTGGATGCGCGCGCGCTTGGACTGCGCAGCATCGCCGACCAACCCAACCGGTTCGCCCCGCTCGATGCGCGCCTCGTGCGGTGTCAGCACCTTGGAAGCACGAGAGATTGGCGAGGATTCGACAGCTTCGAGCATGGCCCCAGCTCCTTTCGACGCACCCGACCCGAGTGTACCCGCAACGTAGGCCATGCGGCCCAGACGCCACAATGGTCCGAGCTGACTTATCGATGTACAATATTGACATCATGCGTGTGAGATCATGCATCTTGTTGCCGAGGACGCTTCGAGCTTTCGAGCCCCACACCCACCATAGATACGAGGCGCACTACGTGATCGCGGGGCGCGGATCATTCGAGCTCGCAGACCAGCCGGTCGCGGTGCGCCCGGGGGATTTCTTCTACACGCGCCCAGAGACGATGCACCGAATGGTGGTTCCCGAGGGCGAGTATCTGTTGCAGTACATTGCCCTCCTAGAGCTCGACACGGACCATGACGCGGAGCTCGCCGCCGACCTCGAAGCGCTTCTCGGCGAAGGAAAGGTCCGCCGGTTGGGCGACCGGTACCACGCGCTCTTTGCGCAAATGAGCCGTCAGTCTCTGTCGAACGATGGCCATCAGCAACGCGGTGCCTCCGCCAGCATGGCCGGCTTCCTCTACGACTTGATGCTGGACACGCCCACGTCCAGCGCAACCCACCCCGCAGTCGAGCAAGCACTGGACTTCATGCGGTCACACGTGGACGAGGCGTTCGAGCTCGAGGAGCTCGTCGCCGGGATCGGGCTCGACCGCTCGTACTTCATCCGCCTCTTCAAGAAGACCGTGGGAGTCCCGCCGATGAAGTATGCGATGAACCTCAAGATGAGCGCCGCCTCCGACCTGCTTCGCACCACCCCGGAGCCTCTGGCCGCAGTGGCCGCACGAGTGGGCTTCGATGACGAGTACCACTTCGCCAAACGCTTCAAGAAGTGGAGCGGGACCTCGCCGGGCGCATACCGCCGTAGAGACCAGCTAGAACACAGAGAGAGGTAGTCCACAGTCGAACCTGGCGGCCAAGGAAGCACAGATCCCCCGGGCACACCGCGACACTCGTGCGATTCGACTTCTACGGCTCGCTTCCATCATGGACGCAGCACAAACCGTCCACTCACGAGCGAGGGCGGGCTTGACCAAGCGGCTCAACGGTCCAGCCGATGCGTGAGCCTCTCGCTTCGAGATCGGGGCGGATTGTGTGGAAGGCGCGTTGGTATCGGTACCAGGGGATCGTGGTCCAAAGATGATGAATGAGATGATAGTTCTGACCGAGGAGAATCACGTTGAGCAGGCGACTTGGATAGATGCGCGTGTCGAGGAAACGTGCCTGCGAGTCGTACGGGTAGTGCGGAAAGAAGTCGAATGTTAGCGCTAAGAATAGAATGGCGATCAGGGCTGGGCCGAACCAAACAGTGGCTACGGCTGCAAAGGTGCCGGTGACGATGGCGGCGACGATTGTGCCGATCAAGACCAGCTCCATCACGAGGGCTTCGGCGAGGTCGGTTTTGTTGCGCCAGAGCTTTCGACGATAAAACTGAACGCGATACTCGACGCTCAGGCCGATGCACCAAAGCAGCAGGAGCCAACGCGGGCGACGGGCTACGCCTAGATCGGGATCACGTTCAGGGTCGTTTGTGTGGGAGTGATGCTCGTAGTGGACCGCTCGAAAGAGCGGCAGCGTGACGGTCAGCGTGAACGCTGAAATGCGACCGAGCGTTGCATTCATGAACCGCGAGCGATGTGCCGTGCGATGGACCGCGTCGTGCATGACGGTGAACATCACGTAGATGGCCACCGTGTTGATCGCGACCGTGGGGGCGACCGCCAAGGCGCCCTGTAAATGATAGACGGCGGTCAGCACAAGCGTCGTCGAAGCGGCGATGAAGAGCCAGACGGTCGGGTTGCCGAAAAACGCACTCTCGGGCGCACCGACCCAAGCGCGGTCGACTTTGATCTTGGGGGAGTTCATTGCGAGCGAAGGCACACTACCATCTTTCAGGTCGCTCTTGCGCAACCGCTGATCGCGCCCTTTTCGCAATCTCACCCAGGTCTGATGGATCCCCATAAAGTCATGCGATGAAGAGTCGCTGGTGCTGTTGGCGAAAGAGAAACTATTTGTGGGGAGCCTTCAGACCCGGCTGAGGCTGTTTCCCGGTTAGATTCCTAGTGCTGTGAGACGCACTTGAAGCACGGCGCGCTTTGGCCCTCAGCGCACGGCGCGTCATTGCACACCCCGAGAGGCCCATCGGGCATTTGGCACTGGGCGAACAGGGTGACGCAAGGCGCCGCAGGGACCCGGGGTTTCTCCGCTCTCGTCGGGCAGCCCGTCACGAGAAGGGCAAAGGCGACGAGACCCCATGAACTCCAGCGGCGTGAGTATGGGAAGAACTGCATGACTCGGGCAGTCTACTACGATGTGCGAGTTTGCAGGAGCTCACCTGGCAAGCACCCTCGGCGCTGCATGCATCGCACAACCCGTGGGAGAAGCGGGGCAATGTCACATCAGCTTGCCCGGTCGAGCGGGCATGGGGACACTAGAACTCATGGTGTGAATCAGACCGTAGAACGTCTGCGCCGCGACCGAACCGCAAGGGGATCTCGATGAGCAAAGATCACAAGAGAACCGACACGAAGAACAAGCCGAAACTCTCCACGAAAGAGAAGAAGGCCAAGAAGGCGGAAAAGGCCGCCAAGAAAGTGGACAAGGCGGGACTAGGCATTCCCCACAGCTAGAGGAAGGGCCACGCCCTCGCGAGCTGCCCTCGCGCAAATCCTCGAAGCGCACGCCCTCCACGTTCGACATGTGGAAAAAGATGTCGTTGCCGGGAGAGGTTTCGATGAAACCGAAGCCTCGGTCCGTACGACGTTTGATTGTACCTTCAGCCATTTTGCGTTCGTTCCTATTCGAGAGTGTTGCAGCCCCAATCGCTCTATTCGCCCCTCGGCGCCACGATGCGGGGTTCCCCATGCAGGTCAACACGGGCCCTTCTCGAACGATGGCTGTTTGATTTACGTGAAGGTGGGACACCTCTTACAAAAAGCCGCAGACGTTGCTAGGAGTCCCTGATGCGATTGCTCTTCCGCCTGCTTCTTCTCGTTCCGCTCCTATCGGCCTGCGAGCCGCGCACCCCACCCATCGCGCCTAAGTTTGAGGCCTCGCCGCCCAAGGCCTTCACGGAGGCGGCTGACGATGCGGTCGGAACTCGAGAAGACGGACTAGGTCTCGCGGTGGGTGCGGTGCCGCCGTCGTTTGAGATCCGCGACTTTCGCGGGGAGCCATTCTCTTCCGCGAAGCTCAGCGATGCAGACACGTTGGTCGTGTTCTATCGCGGTGGCTGGTGCCCCTACTGCAACTTTCAGATTCGGGAGCTCAGTCAATCGCACGAGAAATTCGAGGCGTTGGGCGTGTCCTTGGTCGCCATCAGCGTCGACCGGGCGGATGCTGCGGCCGTCACGCAACGTGCCTACGACGTGCCGTTCCCAGTCCTCTCGGACCCAGACCTGAACGCACACGAAGCGTTCAACGTCGTTCTCCAAGTCGGTTCCCTGGGCGTGGCCGGCCTGGCAGCCTACGGCCACGACATCGAGAAGTGGTCAGGCAAGGACCACCACAAGATGGCGGTGCCGGCGCTCTTCCTCGTCCGTGACGGCAAGGTCGCATGGGCTCACGTCGCCCGAGACTACAAGACGCGTCCGAGCACCGAGCAACTCCTGGCCGCCGTGGCGCCCTAGGCCCGAAGGAACCAGCGAACGCGGCGAGGATTGGCTCGAGTTCAACGAAGACGGACTTCTAGCTCGGATT
>JAUXFZ010000122.1 GCA_030622585.1 Myxococcales bacterium | reverse complement strand
TCAAGATCGGCGACGGCCCATATTATACGTTCGTTCGACCATACCACCTGTGTGCGCTCGAAGTGCCCAACACGATTCGGCACGCGATGCAGGGGCGACCGCCGCTTCTGCACAACTCCGCGGCCCCCACGACCGGTGTCGCGGCGGTGGCAAAGAAGCGCCTCCAACCGGGGGAGCGCATCGAGATGGGCATTGGCAGCTTTCAGGTGCGGGGTACGGCGGTGCGCTTCCGCGACGAGCCAGACCATGTTCCAATTGGTCTACTCTACGACGCCGTGGTCACGCGCGCGGTTGAGCCGGAGCAAATGCTGACGCTCGATGATGTGGACTTGCCCGAGAGCTACGCGCGCGACATCGCCTTGAATCTGATTCGAGAAGCGGTGAGCGAGGCCACTCAGTACAGCCGGGTGCTCGAGGCTGGTTCCGCACGCCGTCGCTGAGGCCTTGGCGGGCTGTGTTAGGGCTCAAGCCACTAGGATCTCGGCGTCAATGCCCATGTCGCTCAGGCTTGCGCTGATCTCCTGCAGATAAATCTCGTTGGCGATCACCACGAGGTCAGGTGGGTGGTCTTTCAAGTCCTGAGGCGAATGGATCGGCTGGCCAGTCCCGGCCATATGCTTGCCCCACTTGTTTGGGTTGAGGTCCACGACCATTGGGATCTCCTCGTGAATCCGAAGCGCGTTGAGGAAGGTGTCGCCTCGGGCTCCAGACCCCCATAGGACAGCCCGCTTTCCTTGCGCCTTGATCTCGTCCAGACGGTGCCGCCATTTCTGTACGCGGTCGGTGTAGGCAGCCGCGAACTTCGCCACGTCGTTCTCGAGAAGATGCCCCACCGGTTCGAGGTTCGCCGGAGCTTCGGCTCCAGGAGATGCTTCGATGATGAGAAAAAGACCTTCGAACGCAGGCCTCACTCGATGTACGTCGAATCCGGCCGAGCGGAGAAGCCTCTTCAACGCCAGCGGGGTGAAGTAGATGGGATGCTCGTAAATGACATCCCACAAGTCGGCTCGCTGCAACATGTCCAACGCGTTGGGCACCTCGAACACCACGATGGTGTCATGCCGGTCACCCAGCGTACGGCGCAATCCCTTCATGAACTCGAGCGGCTCTTCGACATGCTCGAGGAGCTGGCGTGCGATGACTAAATCTGGAGCGAAATCGAGGTGCGCTTCCGTGTAGAACTCCTTGACGAACGTGAGGCGATCATCGGGCGCTTCGTCGGGGTCGATTTCGTAGCTCGGATCGAAGCCGATGCCGCGATTGTTGCCCTGATCTACCAGCATCTTGAGAAAGTCGCCTTTGCCACACCCGATCTCGGCCACCAATTTCTCATGCAGGTCATAGCGATCGACGAGATCTGTGGCGAGCCCCGTGGCGTAACGCGTAAACAAAGGGGAGTGGTGCAAAGAGGCTTTGTACGACTCATCGTAATGAAGGAGGTTGGGATCGAACGCGGTGTTGACCAACAAGCCACAGGTCTGGCAGAGCGAGAGCTCGATGTCGCCTTGGGGGCAGCTCTTGGCCTCCTCGACGCTATCCCAGATCGTGCAGCTCAAGGCAGGGATGCCTTTCATTTGGTGAAAGGGGCTGAGTTCGGTCGACCCGCAGGCGGGGCACGGTGCATTCGTTTCAACACTGGTCATGAGGGTTCTTTCAGATTTAGCCTAATAATTCGGCTCACACCGCCAGTATTTCAGGGGTGAGCCCCCTACGGGCGAGGTCGGCGCGAATCTCTTCGATGTAGATCGGGTTCATCGGAATGACGAGGTCGGGACCATAGCCTTCGAGGAAGTCGGGGCCCACGATCTCCTGACCGGCCCCCGGCAAGAACCTGCCTTGCTTGTGCGGGTTGATGTCGACGGCGTACTCGACCACGTCGCCGTTTCGGAGACTCGTCAGGAAGGCGACTCCTTTGGAGCTGGCTCCCCAGATGACGACCTTCCGAGCGGAAGCCTTGGCTTCGTCTAGGCGGCGCTCCCATTCGGCGATGGCCTTCTCGGTTGCACGGACGAACGAACGAACTCCAGTGCGAGTCTCATCTAGGTCATTCTCTGCGGCCACCGGGTGGGAGGATTCGCTGTCGCGAACCTTGGCTTCGAGCAGCAGGTACTGGTCGTCATATCCGGTGCGCAGCGAGAGCAAGTCGAACCCGGCGGCGCGGAAGAGACGCCCCAGGGAACCGAGCGTGAAGTACGAACAGTGTTCGTAGTAGACGTCCCAGAACGCACCTTCTTTCAAGATTCGTGACGTGTCTGGCACCTCGAAGAACGCGACGGACCCCGCCCGCTGCGCCGCCGAGCGCCGAATCAGGTCCACGAACTGGCCTACGGGTTGGATGTGCTCGAGCGTATGCCTGCAGCAGATCAAGTCACCGGTGAGCTCGGGCTTGGGCTCCGTGAAGAACTCCTGGATGACGGTGGCGTCGATGTCGGGGTCGAGGCGACCTTCCCGGTACCCGGGGTCGATCCCCAGGCCCTCGTTGCCGCCGCTCTTGCAAATCAGGGAGAGAAAATCGCCCTTCCCGCACCCGACCTCGAAGACCTTCTTGCCCCGAATGCCGTAGCGCTCGACCAATCGGTCGACGAGGCCCTGGGCAAACGTCTCGAAAGTCGGCGAGAACCCCTGACTCTCTTCGTAGTCCTGTGAGTAGTCGAGCAGGTCGGGGTCGAAGAGGTCGTTCTGGATGAAGCCGCAGGCCTCGCAGAAGCACAGCTCGAGGTCGCCAGTGCCGAACTCGACCGCCTCGGCGCGGGAGTCCAGCAACACACAACTCGAGATGGGGATGCCCCGCAACCGATAGAACGGCTGCGGATCCGGAGTGCCGCAACTCCAGCACTGGCTGGTCATGTCGACGAGCTGGCGCCGAACACCAGCTTGTGAGCGTAGAATGCCTCGGCGAAGCCGCTCGACGCCCGACACTCGATGCCCCGCACTCGCATGAGGGCGCGGAAGTTGTCGGCGGTGAACCAATACTTCTCGGTCTGCGATGCGAACGCCGACAGAAGCTTGTCGACCTTGCGGTCTGCGTCTTCGGAGTCGAGCGACACGTACACGTTAGGGGCGCCAAGGTCCCCGTCGTACTTGGCGATCTCGTACTCGAGGATCAGGTGGTTGCGAAACGTCTGTAAGGTGAGCTCGGAGATCACGCGATGGTCCTGATGAAGGTCTCCGCGGCAATGGGTGAGCACTAGATCGGGGTCGACCGACTTCTGAAGCTCCCGAAAGCGCTCTTTGATCTCACCAAACGCCTCAGGGAAGAAACCATCCCGGAAGGTGTGCAACTCGACGGCGGCAGCCTGCGCGCCGGCGAAGAGCTCAACCCCGCGCTGGGCCTCGTCTGCGCGCTTGCCGTCGGCGCTAAACGAAACCCAGTGGACCTTGGCCTCTGGCATGCGGCCGAGCAGGTGCAGCAGCGTGCCCCCACAGCCGATCTCGATGTCGTCGCTGTGCGCGCCGAGACATAGGATCGTGGGGCTCGATGTCGGGAGCGATAGTGTCTGCATCAGGAGGCGTTCCTTTCGTCAGAGCTCTTCGCTGCTGTCCCAAACCCGCCAGGGCGCTTGCCCACTGCGGTCGAGGTCGTCGAGCTGGCGTTGCTCTTTGAAGGTATCCATGGGCTGCCAATAGCCCTCGTGGCGGTGGGCTGTGAGCTGGTCGGCATCGATCAGACGCTGGAACGGTTCGTGAACCAGCTCCTCGCCGGGCTTCATATAGTCGAAGATCTCTTTCTTGAGGATGAAGTAGCCGCCGTTGATCCAGGCACCGGTGTCCGTAATCGGCTGGATGGAGCTCACGAGCTCGGCGTCCTGGTCGAAGCGAACGACGTGGTAACTCCCCGGGGGCTGCACCGCGAGAAAGCTCGCGACCTTGTCCCGTCGTTTGAACTCGTCGACGTAGTCGCTGAGGCACAGGTCGGTGACGCCATCGCTGTAGTTGGCGAGGAACATGTCTTCGCCCTCGAGGTACGAGCGCACCTTCCACAGACGTTCGCCGATGCAGGCTTTGGCGCCGGTGTCGACGAAGGTGATGGTCCAGTTCTCGATGTCGCTGTTCGCCAACTCGATTCGCTTGCCGCCCTCGTAGAGCACGAAGTCGTTGGAGACCGTCTCTCTGTAGTTGAGGAAAAAGTCCTTGATGACGTCGGCCTTGTAGCCGAGTGCGAGGATGAAATCCGTGTGCCCGTAGTGGGCGTAGTACTTCATCACGTGCCAGAGGATGGGGCGATAACCGACCGGCACCATCGGCTTCGGGATGCTCTCGGAGTACTCGCGAATTCGCGTGCCCTCACCTCCGCAGAACAGAACCACCTTCATTTCATAAAACCTTCACGTGAGGAATCGGAACGACGAGCTTCGCTCCCCATTCTGCCGTGTAAGCGAGCTGGGCCGCAATTTCGGTCTTGAGGTTCCAGGGAAGGATGAGGATGTAGTCGGGCTTGGTCTCCGCGATTTTCTCCGGCGGATAGACCGGAATATGCGTCCCGGGCAGGCCCGTACCCTGTTTGTAGGGGTTCCGATCGACGGTGTAGTCGAGGAAATCGGTGCGGATCCCGCAGTAGTTCAAAAGGGTGTTTCCCTTGCCTGGGGCGCCGTAGCCGATGATCGACTTCCCCTCGCGCTTCTTCTCGACGAGGAACTCGAGGAGGTCCCGTTTGGTCGCTTCGACCTGCTCTCGGAACTTCCGGTACGCATCCAGGTCGCCAAGGCCCGCCTCGAGCTCGCGCTCCCGAAGCGCGATCGCGCGGTCGGTGATCGGCTTGCTCTCGTCGTCCGTGTGACGGCCATAGATGCGAAGGGAGCCACCGTGACTCGGAAGCTCCTCGACGTCGAACAGCGTCATGCCGTGGGCAGCGAAGACCTTCTCAGTCGTGTGGAACGAGAAGTACGAGAAGTGCTCGTGGTAAATCGTGTCGAACTGGTTCTGATCCATGAGCTGCAACAGGTGCGGAAACTCGATGGTGACCACCCCGCCGGGCGCGAGAAGGATCTTGATGCCCTCGACGAACGAGTTGAGGTCCGGGACCTGCGCCAAGACGTTGTTCCCGAGGATCAGGTTCGCGCTCTTGCCTTCGTCGACGAGCCGCTTGGCAAGCTCGGCGCCAAAGAACTCGACGACCGTCGGGACGCCCTTCTCTTCTGCGGACTTGGCCACGTTGGCCGCCGGCTCGATGCCGAGCGCTGGAATGCCCTTCTTGACGAAGTACTGAAGGAGGTAGCCGTCGTTGCTGGCGAGCTCGACTACGCTCGAGCTCTGGTCGAGACCGAGTCGCTCACTGATCATGTCGACGTAGTCGCTCGCGTGCTTGAGCCAACTGTCCGAGAAGCCGGAGAAGTAGGCGTACTCTGTGAAGATGTCCGCCGGCGCCACGTACTCGTCGAGCTGCACCAAGAAGCACTGGTCGCAGACACGCGCGTGGAGCGGATAGAACGGCTCCATGTCGTTGCGTTGCTCTTCGCGGATCACCGTCTGACAGAGCGGCGACATGCCGAGGTCGACGAAGGTGAAGTGGAGCGGCGTGTCACAGAAGCGGCAACGCGCGCCTGTCGAACCCTTGGCTGTGTCGTTCATGCTTAGCCTGCTGCCTTTTCGTTGCCCGGTTGCCACCGGACGCCCTCACCGAGCCTACCGTCAGCGAACAACTTGCTGAGGTGCTTGATGCGCAGGTAGCGGTTCTCGAACTCGTCGAGCGTCAGGCCGTACTCTTTGTAGGCGGCGTAGAGCTCTTCGATACCCTTGCGGACCGTCCACTGCGGCGCGGCGGCCGGCACCAAGGTGGAGAGCTTCGTAAAATCGACCTTGTAACTTCGCGTGTCGGCCTCCCCTCCCGGGGCATACACGACCTTCGAGTTGGGCACGATCTCCGCGACCATGTCGGCCACGGTGGAGATCTGGAAGTTCTCGTCGGTGCGCCCAATGTTGAACGCCTGATCGTGAATGACGTCACGCGGCGCTTCCATCAGCCCAAGAAACGCCCGGCAGATATCCTCGACGTGCACCAACGGCCGCCACGGCGTGCCGTCGCTCTTGATGAGCACCTCACCCGAGATGAATGCATGGGCGGTCAGGTTGTTGACAACGATGTCGCCACGGAGCTGCGGAGACCATCCGTACGCGGTCGTATTGCGGAGGTAGGTCGGACTGAAGTCATCGCTCGCGAGCGGCGCAATCTGCTGCTCCGCTTTGATCTTGGATTCGCCATAGGGCGTCTGCGGGTTGAACCCCGCGGTCTCGTCTACGGGGTCGTCGGTTTTGGGCTTCCCGTAGAGCGAGCAAGACGACGAAAACAGGAAGCGCTCCACGCCTGCTTCCTTGGCCACCTTCGCAAGATTGACCGAGGCGTGCAGATTGATGTCGTAGGTGAACTGCGGATTCAGATCGCCAAGCGGATCGTTCGACAGCGCTCCCAGATGCATCACCGCATCAAACCCTTCGAGATGCTCGGCCTTCACATCGCGCAAGTCCATTCGGAGCGCGGGCGGATCGACCGGAGCCGGCCCTTGGTGACAACCTGCAAATAGGTACGTGTCGAGTCCGACAACTTCATGACCCGCCTTTTGCAAGAACGGAACCATGACCGCACCGATGTAGCCGTTGTGGCCAGTAACGAGGACCTTCATAGGGATAACAGACTAATTGCCGACAGGTACGATCGCAACATCCCCGAAGGTGACATCGAGGTGGTGCGCGACCAGCAGCAGAGAACCCGCCGCAGGCGGCGTGTTCGTGACGTAGGTGATGCCCCAAGCGCTGGGCTCCGCTTGACCGGCAGGCCACATCTTCAGACTGTATTCCACATCACCGCCGGGCAGAGCCTCACCACGCATCTTGAATAGATACTTCGCGCCTACCACCGGCTCTGGCGTCGTGCCCGCGCCTGTTCGCTCCGACCCATCGCTCCCCCAGCGGGCGAGCCCCGTATACGACGTGCTGCCGTTCCACACATACGCGAGCAGGGCCCCTAGCGGATACCAACCACGTCTGGGTTGCTTGCCGTCCCAATCAAAGTGGCCCGTCCATCGCATGGCTAGGCCAACGATGGGCGCCTGGTCGGGGTCAGCCGGAGCGTTGAGCGTGAACTCGACGACCGCCTCGTAGTTGGTCCACTGTAGATCGCCAACTGCAACCAACCGGTCGTAGCCTGTGACCACGGTTCGCACACCGTC
>JAUXFZ010000011.1 GCA_030622585.1 Myxococcales bacterium | reverse complement strand
GAGGGAGAATCGCCCCGCCTCTCCGAGGTGGGCGGCGGCGTGACGACCGGAGTGGATGGCGTGGTGCCGACGGTTGGCGGCACAAAACCTTGGATCGTGGGCGTCGCGCGCCCGTGCGGTACCGATGGGGTAGCTTGGGACGAGAGCCGCCTGGGCGCGCCCGCAGCGTGCGGTGCACGACCACCCGGCGCCGGGGTCACCAACGGCGACCCGTAGGAGTCTCTGGCTGCTCTGTCTCCGACGTCCAGAATCGCGGCGGCAAGCCACGGTGCTTCGGCCAGGCGCATGGCGAAGGAGCACGCGATCTCCCGCTCGGCTTCCGAGGCCGGCACGACCAGGGTGCGACCCGCGCCGTATATGCCATGGTCCTCGAGCTCATCCACGAACGCGTTGAGCGCGTCGGCCTCACGCGGCCAGACGCTGGTCGCGAGCACGGGGCCGTTGCCCCACCACGCGACTTCTCTCGGGGCCTCGACGGTCAGGCTTCGCAGTTGGTGCACGATGATCACCAGCGCGAGAAGCAGTACTGTCAAGACTGGCAGTAGCCCGAGAAACGCGACGACCGGCGTCGAGCGCTGTGAGTCTTCGGGAAGCATCGGCACTGCCAACACACGAAAGCCAGTCAGCTGGCTCAGCGCGGCGTCCCGGAGGATGGCGGCCCGTCCAGTCAGTCCTTCGAACCGGTCGTTTGCCAGCTCGAGCTCTGCGCGCACCCGCCGGGCCTCTCCCTCTCCGAGGGCAAGCGACTCCGCTTCGTCCTGGTTCGCCTCGAGCAGAACGCGAAGCGCGGACTCCCGCTCCTTGGCGCCTGCCAGCGCGGCGCGCGCGGTTGCGAGTTGCTGGTCGACCGCGGCCCGTGCGGGATTGGCGGCAAGGGTCTGTTCGCCGACCTCGATCCGTTGGCCCTTTCGCTGTGCATTGAGACTTGCAACCCGTTGTTTGAGTGCCTTCACGGTGGGGTGGTGCTCACTCAGGGAGGAGCGGGCCTCAGCGAGCTCGGAGCGCGCCTGCGCCAGCGGGGTGTCGACCGGAGTGCCCTTGGTCGCGGTCGCTACGATCTGACGGGGAAGTTCACGCTGCGCTTTCTCTAGTTCCTCGATGCGCGCGCGCTGAGCAGCAACCTCCACAGCGGCCTCGTCCGCCTTGGCGCGAAACTGAGCCGCGCGTGCCAACAGCTGTTCCTGCTCGCGGATCAAATCGGGTCTGCCGCTCTTCTCGCGGAACGCGTCGTACGCCTCGTTCGCTTCTTCGCGTCTCTCCTCGGCCCGTCCGAGCGCGGCTAGATTCTCTGCCGTGAGCGCTTCGAGCTTGCGCAAGTTGAAACTCGTCTGTCGGGCGAGAAATGTGCTGAGAACAGCGCGCGCCAGCTCGTGAGCCTCCTCTGCAGTCGCGGCTCGGCCGGAGATGAGCATCGTCGCTTCGCCATCGAGCGAGACGTCGACCATGAGTTCCAACCGTTCGAGCGAGACATCCCAACCCAATCTGTCGCGCACCTCCCGCAGCCGGTTCGGCGCGGTCGCCGACCGAACGAATGCATCCGCTCCGGGTGGCCGGCCCCCGGGCTCGAGAACGGGGGTGCCTTCGAACACGAGGCTCGCATTAGATTCGTACGTCTCAGGGACGAACAGAAACCCCACGAGCGCTAGCGCTGATGCGATCAGGAACGCCCTGAGCAGCTGCTTTCGATTTTCTAGAACAATCCGCAGAAGACGCCGCGGTTCCACCGGAAAGCCGGGACGCCGGGGCTTGGCCGCCAACTCGTCCTCCGCCCCCAAATCGTACCCTGCGTCATCCAAACTGCTTCCTCCGCTTCCATGATGATGGCGGCCGAGGCGCCCCCCGAGCAAGTCGACATCCTAAGCGAGGCTGCTAGCTTCGCCGCCAATTATGCGTCCACGGACCGAAAAACTGGTCGCGACCTGGGGCATTGCCTGGGTGTCTCTCTTGCTCGGGCGGGCGATCTGGCGGCTGACGCCCTACGCGGTCGACGTCTGGACCGAGGATCTGATGACCGCCGGCCAGAAATGGCTCTTCATTGGGTGGCTCGCGGCGAACGCCTACCTAGAAGGCTATCGGGGATTCCAGCTGCGATTCTCCCCTCGCGTGGTGTCTCGGGCCGTCTACCTCGGCCAGAACCCGCGGCCCCTTTGGGTCATACTCGCTCTTCCGTTCTGCCTAAGCCTGTTTCACTCGACCCGTCGGCAAAAGACCGTGAGCTGGATCTTCATTGGGGCCTTGGTCCTCTTGATTTGGTGGGTACGATCACTGCCGCAGCCCTGGCGAGGGATCGTGGACGGCGGAGTCGTTTTAGGCCTGTTGTGGGGTCTCGCCGTCATTTGGTGGCTCTTTGTGCGATACCTCATGGGTGCAAAAATCCCCCTCCCGGGTGATCTTCCACCGAAAAAAGCAGCCGACGAGCAACCCATTGTCGTTTGAATTGTCGTTTTTTTGCGAAACACGCGACCGAAGCTACAGAAAACACTGTAAAACGCAGGCTGAACGGGCTCTCAGCCTTGGCATCTGGGGGTCCAAGCCGGCAGACTGGCATTCAAGGGGATTCGGGCCACACTGGCGTCGCGAAATGGGGAACAGGCATTCACAGACGGGTAGACGGTCCAGGCTAGTGCCGTGGATTTGTGCTCTGACGGCGGCATCGTTGGTGTGGCTGTCGGGGTCGTTGGGTACGTCTGCGTCCGCTGGACTCCCAATGACCGGTGACCCCGTTCTGCGCGAGGCGCAGCACGCGGAGACGCACGCCGAGCCGTCCGATGAGGACCTCGACAAAATCGCACGCATGCCGCGGAGCGTTTCGCCCTCGGACCTCGAACCGAACCCTAGCGTCTCGGTCGGCTACCCGAATCGTGGCTTGCTCCGTTTCGGCATGCGGATCAACGATGATAAGGACCTCCAGGTCAAAGTCGGCTCTCTCGACTCGCGTCACGGTACCGGCGAGCTCGTCCGCTTGATCGAAAGCGCGGCGCACGAAGTCGCGTTCCGCTACCCGCGCGCGCAACTCACAGTCGGCGACCTCTCGCGGCCCGGCGGCGGGCGCTCCCGCCCGCACGTGTCGCATCAGAGCGGCCGTGATGTCGACCTCGGTTTCTACATGCTCGATCGACGAGCCACCCCGGTGAACGTGCACATCTTCGTGCGGCTCAACAATCAAGCTATGGGCAAGCAGTGGGGCAACCTCTACAAGTTCGACGCCGCGCGCAACTGGGCGCTAATAGAATCACTGCTCAGCCAGCCCACGACCGACGTGCAACACATCTTCGTTTCGAACGCGATCAAGCGGCGCCTCATCAATCGGGCCGTGAAAGAAGGCGCGAACCCCGAGGTGCTGATGCGCGCCAAGCGCGTGATCACGCAGCCCCGGCACGGTGCGCCACACCGAAGCCATTTCCACGTCCGCATCTACTGCGCGGACGACGATCGACCGACCTGCAAGGATCGCCCGCCCTTCTACGCATGGCATCAGCGCGCGGACCAGGCTCCGGCCGTCAGCGTGCTCAAACCCAATGACTCATGAACTGGCGGGGTCACTTCTGGACCCTCGGCCCGTTCCTTCGTCATAACCTGCTCCCGGCCAGGCTTCCGAAGTCGCAACGCTGGGAGACGAGTTTCGAAGACAGCGCGGTCGGCACGCTCAGGCTGAGCGGGCGGCTGACTCGCCAAGATGGAGCCAATACCATCGTCGTGATCGTCCATGGGCTCGGCGGCGGCGCAACGAGCTACTATGCTCGCAGGGCTGCACTCTGTGCCTCGCGCGCTGGGATCGACAGCTTGCGACTCAACCTGCGAGGCGCCGACCGCAACGGAGACGACTTTTATCACGCCGGTCTGACCGCCGACCTCGATGCCGCGCTACAGAGCGACGCGCTCGAAGGCTACGAGAATATCCTGATCCTCGCCTACTCGCTCGGCGGCAATATGGCACTGCGTTATCTCGCTGGGGAGCCAGACCCCCGTGTGCGAGCGGCCGCGACGGTGTGCTCGCCGATCGATCTCGAGCCCTGCGCGCGCACGATCGATCGACCGCGCGGTGTATTCTATCGGCACCACGTCTTGGCCGGACTGAAGGACATCTACCGGAACGTGGCAGCACGACGCGACGTGCCCTTGCCTGTCCGAGAGGCGTCTCGAATCGATACCATCGAGCAGTGGGACGAGCGGGTCATCTCCCCGCGGTATGGGTTCAACGGGGCCGAGGACTACTGGGCGCAAACCAGCGCCTGTCACGTGCTAGGAAACATCGACGCTCCAACCCTGTTCATCGCGAGCGAGCGGGACCCGATGGTAGGCATCGACACCGTGCGTCCCTGGCTGCAGAATGCGAGCCAGCTTCGGCGGGTCATCACCAGCCAGGGTGGGCACGTGGGGTTTTCCCGGAAAGTGGACCTCGGCCTGGGCACCCGGGGTACCGTCGAAGACCAAATCATCCAATGGATGCTGGCACCCACATAGGATTTCGAGCGGCTGCCGTGGCCGCCGTGTGCGTCTTCTCGGTCGCTGGGTGTCACGACGCGCCCCCAACTGGTGAGGAGCCCGGTCGTCCGGCCTTCTGCCCCGAGGTGCGCTCGGTCGCCCCCCCCCTCACGCACGTGTTGCCGGAGCACGAAACACTGGAGTACTGGCTATCGCGGAACGAACCGTACGGCCCTCTCGACGAACCATTGCTGGGCCCCGACGCGATACGACGCCACGGCCTGGCGCTTCGGGAGGCTCGGGATGGCGAGCCGATCGGACATGCCGACATGCTGGCCGCCATCGACCGGGACGCGCTGCGAGTGCAGGTCGACGAGCGACTGGCGTATATGAGAGAGCGGCTCGAAGCACACGAGTTGGTCGACCGAGAAGGCCAGCCAATCGAGCCCCGGGACCTGGCGCCATTCGAAGCACCCGGCTCGATCGAAGCAATCGAAGAGTGGAGAGTCGTCGAGAAGCTCGAAGCGCTTCGCTGCGGCCCCTATGACGGTAGCTTGCACACGGCACCCGTCGACCGCGACTTCGACCGAAATCGGTGTAGCACGATGCGCGAGGGTGAGGTCGTTCAACTGCTCGCGCGTTGGCCCAACGGCATGTACCTAGCGCGAACGCCGTACGCGCTCGGCTGGGTTCCGAGCGAGGCGCTCTCCCGCGCGGTGGACCGCGACGTCATCGAATCGAAGCTAGAACGGCGAGAGTTCCGAGCATTCACTCGCCGCGCAGTGCTAACCGAAGCTTTCTCGCTGCTCGGCGAGCCGTACGGCTGGGGAGGCAAAGGGGGTGGCTACGACTGCTCTCGTTTTCTACTGGAGATTTTCGCACCGTTTGGCATCGATCTGCCGCGACACAGCGCGCGCCAGGCCTTGGCCGGTACTTTTGGCATCGACGTGTCCGCTGTCGATGACCCCAACGAGAAGCGGCTTCTGCTCGAAGCCGCCGCGCGGCGTGGCGTCGTGCTACTGCACTTCCCGGGCCACATCATGCTCTACCTCGGCACGACTGAGGAGGGCCTGCCGATGGCGATACACGCTTTCTCCGAGTTTCTGACCCCTTGTGAAGGAATCGATCTAGAGACGATCAACCGCGTCGACCGAGTCGCGGTAAGCGACCTTTCCTTGGGCAACGGGAGCTCGCGTAGCGATTTCCTGAGCCGGGTCACCCACATCACGGTGTTGGGGCACACCCCTGGACCGGCCCTCGTGGCGGATGCCGAGCTTCGTCCGAGCGCCCCCATTTCGATCCCAGCCGGCCGTTGCTCAGACACCAAACGCGTCGCCATCTTTCGATCGCCGCACCGGCCCAATGTGTCGCAGCCGTTGCGGGTCATCGTGACTAGCGAACGCGACCCCGGACTTGCGTCGCTCGTCCTCTTTGCTCCGGATGGCTCGCAGATCACGCCGGTGCAGCATCTGCTCGACGGCCCCCCGCATAGCCGATGGGTCGAAGTGCCAGAGCCTGCCGCCGGACGCTGGACCGCCGTCTTTGCCGACGGTGACCTCATTCGCGCCTGCGAGCACATCAGGGTCGCGAAACGCCCCGCGCAGCAATCGCCGCGCTCCGTCCCTGGTCCGGCTTGGGAGGCGAGCTGGAAATGGGAGCGGGATACCGAGAACCTCTACGCTGCATTTGTCGAACAACTCTTTCGAGATCCCGCCGGCGAAGACGTCACCTGGCCTCACCTGCAAGCGGTGATCGGCGAACGAGACCGGAACCTGCTCTACGATCACCGCTTGCCAGGGGAGGACTCGAGGCTCGCCCTGGAGCCCGATTGCGCCGACCTACCGTACTTCCTGCGTGCGTACTTCGCTTGGAAGCTCCGATTGCCGCTCGTGTATCGGGCATGCACGAGGGGCCGAAAAGACACGCCACCGCGTTGCGAACCCACCGTCCTCTCCAATCTCGATTCGGTCCCGGATGCGGACGATGTCGCCGCGTTTCGAAGGTTCACGCGCCGAATGGCGGGGACGGTCCACTCCTCCAGCCCGCGCACCCTCCCCGACGACGATGACACGGACCTGTACCCACTGCGCATGAGCCGCCGAGCCATGCGACCCGGTGCCGTGTTCGCCGACCCGTACGGCCACGTCCTGGTCGTAGCGCGATGGAAGCCCCAAGGAGTCACCGACTACGGCGTCTTGATCGGCGCAGACGCCCAGCCCGACGGCACGGTCGGCCGGCGACGATTCTGGCGCGGATCGTTCTTGTTCACCCCGAGCACAGACTTGGTCGGCGCAGGCTTCAAGGGCTGGCGCCCAGTGAGATACGACACTGGAACTGACGCTGGAACTGACACTGGAACTGACACCGGGCTGGGCTCGGAGTCCTGGCGCATCGCGACCAACGAGGACTTGCGCAAGGGGGGCGGGCCCCGGGCCTGGTCCGAGGCCCAGTACAAGGGCACGGCCGATGATTTCTACGCGACCATGGAGGGAATGATCAACCCGCGCGCCCTCGACCCGGTCCGCATGCAGATCAGCTTAGTCGACGCCCTCGAAGAATCGGTACAGCGACGCCGGAGCTCGGTCCAGAACGGCGAAGATTTCATGAAAGCGCGGAAGTACGCACCGATAGACATGCCGCGCGGCGCAGCGTTGTTCCTGACGAGCGGTCCGTGGGAGGACTACTCCACGCCGTCACGCGACATGCGACTGCTGATCAGCATCGACGCCGTCGTGTCGTTTCCTGCCACCGTCGCGGCGCACCCCGAACGCTTTGGGCTTCGAAAAGCCGGCCGCGACGAAGCGGTGCAGCAGGTACGCGCCGCGCTCGAGACGGAGCTCGAGAAGCGTGCGTTCGAGTACATCGGCTCGGACGGGAGCACATGGAAGCTGTCGCTGGCAGACGTGGTCGAGCGAATGGAAGCCATGGAGATGGCGTACAACCCGAACGACTGCGCCGAGATTCGCTGGGGGGCTCCGGAAGGCTCCGAGGAACGCGGAACGTGCAAGCGCCGCGCCTCGCAGGAACAACAGTCCCGAATGCGGAAGTACCGCAACTGGTTCGCGGAGCGCCGACGACCGGGATAGGCGCGACCGTACGGGGGCGACTTTTATGCCGTGAACGCGTCGCTCGCGGCTGGGTGAGCGCCGTCATCCGTGGCAACGCGCACCGCTTCTACCGCGGAGGTGCGATCGGGCTCGCTGTAGTAGTCGAAACCCGGATTGGCCAGGATGTAATCCACCGAGGCCGCTTCGAGATTCTGGACCCTCTCCGCATTCAGCTGCTCCTCAGTGATCGAGCCGTCGTCGACCGCCGTCAGGCCGGCTACACAGGCGATGGAAGTCGCCTCGTCCAGATCCTTCTCAATCATAGGTTCGTCGGGATTGAAAAGGCCGCTAACCTCGGTGTCGCCCTCGTCGGTCATTCCGCCGACGACGATAGCGACGACTGCTTGCGCTTCAACGTCCACGACAAACTGGCCGTTCGCGTCCGTCGTGCCCACCTCCGCACTGACGATGTTGCCCTCGTCATCGTAGGTCAGCAAGACTACGACCTCGTCGGCGGGCGGGACCGTGTCGTCGTTCTCTGGGGCTAGCGCCGGGCCGACGAGTCGCGAGATGGGACCGCCAGCAGAGCCGCTACTGGAACTGCATCCCGGGGCGGCGGACACCACGAGTGCCACGGCGAGTGCCGTCGCGGAAAGGAAACTGCCAACTCCATTCATGCCTGAACTCCTCTCGACATCAGTCGCGAGAGGCGAGGCTATTGCAATCGGCCCGACAAGAAAAGAGCGAACCTCATAGTCGGCCCCTACGGTTTCGCATGGAGGGGCGCGGCTAGCGCCACTCCTGGGCGTTCTCGTCGACCTCATACCCGTCGATCGCGCGCGGCTTCGGCCCGCTGATCTTCTTTGGCTCAGGGCCTTCGATCTGGCGTTCGGTTGTTGCACCGCCTTCGATCGGCCGATCGGTTCCGCCTTCGATTGGCTTGCCTGAGGCCGGGATGTCCGGTCGCTTCGGTAAGGGCTGCTTCACATTTTTCAGCTTCGGTTCAGGAACACCCGTATCGGACTCGACGACGACCGGTGGTTCATATTTGATTTCGATGACGGCGGAGGCCGTGCTCGAGACGGTGTCGTCCAATGGCTTCAGCACGACGGTGCCCACACGCTGCCGAACGCAGTCCAGAGCGGCCGCAGACACGCCGGAGCCGTACGCCGATGGTTCGATGATCATGCCCGTCGGCCGGACGATCGCAGTCACACTGATGCGAACGGTCGTCGGGCGACTGGCAACGAAGTCGCTCACGCAATCGCTCGGTATACCGAGCGCCGCGCTGAGCTCGGCGTTCAAGTCGCGCTCCGGCTCTTCTTCGCTTGCCTCGGGTTGGACGAGGTCCGGAGGGGGCGGGTCGGGTGTGATGGGCGGGATGTGCCGCGGCGGGTCGGCTGCGACTGGCGGCGGATAAACCGGCGGCGGATCGAACCCAATGTGCGATCCGCGAACGGGCTCCTCCCCGCTCTGGCACCCCAGCACCGCAACGACACAGACGGCCCAAGCACGCATCATGGGCGGAGCTTAGCGGGCAAAGGCGAGCAGCGGTACTTCGCGGAGCAATCCGTGCCTAGCGGCGCCAGGCTGCGCCAATCGAGAAGCCCCAATATTGGTCTAGGGCCCCACCAGCGACGTAGGGCGGGTCCGGGGCCACCGGGTTGAGGTCGAACCAGTAGCGTCGGTAGTCTGCGCCAATGCGGATTTCGAAGCCCATCGGCAGCGCGTAGCCGAGCATCAGCATCGCGTCCATGCCGTTGGCCTTGGCCTCGGGGAACCACTGGACCGTGCCGATGCCCCCGACGGAGAAGACTCCGCGGAACGCGGCGCTGGCCGCGACGATGAACTGCTCTTTGCTGCCAATACCAACCCGGAAGCCAGCACCGATTCGCAAGAACTCGTACTTCACGCTTGGGATCCCAGCCGTATTATCTTCGCCCGGCACCGGCGGACCGGACACACCGAACCTAAAGCTATGCACGCCGTAGTCGACGACGATGGATGGCTCCCAACGCCCGGTCGGGTATCGCCAACGCAAGCCCACCAAAAACTGCTGGGACTCCGTCGGGAACTTGGTGCCATCAGCGCGAGTCGAGTCGAAGTTGAACAAGCGCTCCCATTCGAAGTCGATACCAAATTGGGCGCCGACGCCAGCCGTGAAATGAGCGCCCGGGAAGTACTGGAACTTCGTCGCCACGCCCGGACCGATGCGTAGCTTGTAGTCGCGCAGGTCGCCGCGCAGGTCATCCTCATACCTGAAGTTGCGGTGCACCAAACGGAAGTCGATCTCGATGTCCACCGCCGCAGGCCGTTCTTCCTGCGTCCGCGTCGCCTTGTATGTGACCGTTGCCTTCGCCGCTTTCGGGGTCGCCACGGCCGGCGCCGCAGTCACGGCGGTCGCCGGAACGATCGCGACGGTGAGCGGAACTGCCACGCCAAGCTTCTTTATCTCCTTGCGAAAATCGGATCCAACTCCCGCTTGCACGGACTTCGCTAGGGCCGCGGAGGTGTTCGCATCGTAGAAGTGCTGACTGATCACCGTCGCACTGCCTCCATCGACCAAACGAACGTAGGCGGACCAAACTCCATCTTCGTGCAACACGTCGCCCTCGATGAGCCCGCTCACCGCAAGAGCGCTCGCCGGCGCGATGTGTCCACCATCCGCATCGAGGTTCACGCCAAGGCTTCGCGCCTTGCCTACGAACTGCTTGTTGGGGAAGAGCTCGACAGGTTCCGAGCGGAGCCCACGAACCGCGGCGCCCCGAATTTTGGCTGCTTGCGCGCCGGTGAAGGGCCTGACGACGATCCGAGGCTGGGTCGGCGGTGCGGGTTCCTGATCAGGCTCGGCCGCCGCGACTGCAGCGGCGCCTGGCATGCGACCAGTCTTCATCAGTTGAGCGACGATGCGGTTGGCCAGTCGCGTAGTGCTCGAAGAGTTGGTCCTAAACTTCTCGACCCGCTGTCCCTTCGCGTTACGGACTTCGGTGTCCGCAATCCACCGACCTTCGACGCGCCGAAGCCGGGTTCGCACGAGCACGCTCGCTTCGAGCTTGCCCGCCTGCTTGGCGTAGCCTTTCGTCTTCTTGACAGTCGCGGTCACCCGTTTGAGCGGCACCATCGGAACGTCGGCGGCTCGCAGGCGCTTTTGAACGCTCTGGCGAACTTTGGATGCCTGTGGACCTCGGAACGGCAACAACGCAGCTGCGCCGTCATCGGCCGATGCCGCAGCCGGCACCGACAACACACTCAACAAGATTGTAAGGACGCCGAAGCGCAACGACCCCATCGTCTACCCCCCGTCTACAGCACCGTCCCCGGAACCGCCCAAATCGATAATCCACTGTCGAAGAATCTCTATTTCGTCCGCCGGGAGGCTGCCCACGAGGGGCATCTGGAGCCCGCAGATGGCGGGTAGATCGAGCACCTTGTCCAGCAGGTAGCTCCCCTCCGGATCGCCGGCGACGACCAAGATATCGCTTTCGCAGCCTAGCCCGATGGCGTTGATGCCGACGACACGGCTTTCAACGTTCAGCGAGATGAGATCGAGCCCGGCCGCCGCCTGCGGGGAGGCATCGTGGCAACCGGTGGTGCCGCAGCTCTCCGCCAGGATGGTCTCGGCTTCCTTCTCGACCGTCCCCCCGTCGATGAAGTCCTCCGGATTCGACAAACTCGCCGGACACCCTGCGACCACCAAAGCCAACAGCACACCGCACGTGAGCGAAGCAAAGCGTTTCATTTCGCGCGCTGATCCCCCCGAATCATCCCTAAAGCCTAATCAGCTATGGCACTCTTCGTCGAGTTGTGCCGTATTTTTGTGTAAGCGAGTGCTTCACTGGCGGTTGAGTGCCCAATCGTAGGGCCGAAAAACCACGTCAAAATCCGCGCTTTGTGCTCGCTCGAGGTCGGCGGCCACATCAGACGAGGCAAACGCCAAAATGAAGTCCACGACCGTCGCCGGCCGGCCCAGGCGCCGGGCGTATTCCTTGAAGTCGATCTGATACCAATCGAAGATCGCCGAGAGCTGAATCTCTTCGGCGTCGTCATCGACGCGGACGTGGATCGGGTCGGAGCAGAAGTCGCGCGTGACCGTGTCGAGTTGCTCGTCGAGCGCCGCAGGTTCGAACGCGTAGGGCATCAAGGCAGGGCATGACTTCGAAGCGCAGTTGATCGCGGCGTGAATCCGCGCGTCGTCGAAGCCGCGAATCACGTCGTTCTCGAGATCGTAGAGGTTGACCCCCCTCCCATCGAGCCGAAAACGGAGGCCGTAGAAGAATCCAAACCCTGCCCTCGGGTCCAACCAACCTCGAACATCGTGCACGCTGTCGATCTGCCAATTGTCGACGACCGCAAACAGGACGAGCGCGTTGTAGGCATTGATGTAGTAGGCGAGCCGATCGGGCTCAGCCGTGAAGCGCTCGGGGGTCGCGCGCGGCCCGATCTCTCCCAGCGTGGCAATGAAACGGCGCAGATCGTTCTCTTCCGAACGGACGGCGTCGTAGTCAACGCCCGTCGGACGCACCCATCGGCCAAGCGCGCCGTCCCACCAATCGTAGTCGAACCCGTTCTCGGGCTGGTCGAGCGGCTGCGCGTCGACCGTGACCGAACGCAGGCCAAGCGCCTCGATCGTGAGCAGCCCGGCGGCGCCGATGACCAACGCGATCAGAAGGACCACCGCCCACCAGCGTCCGTACCAGGGTTTCGGTCCTTCGGTCACAGCGGGAGTATTGCACGCAGCCCCGAATCGTTACATGCCTTCACGCAACGGCATGTCGAGCACCACGATTTGGCACAACCCTCGTTGCAGCAAGTCACGTCAGACGTTGCAGCTCATTCGCGAGCGCGGCATCGAGCCTATCGTCGTCGAGTATCTGAAAACGCCGCCCTCTGAAGCGGAATTGGCCGATGCCTTGAAGGCGCTCGGGTTCGCGCCTCGCGACCTCATGCGAACGAAGGAAGCGCCCTACCGCGAGCTAGCCCTACGCGATGAGGGTCTGAGCGACGCCGAGCTCCTGGCTGCAATGGCCGCCAATCCCGTCCTCATCGAGCGCCCAGTCGTCTTGCGGGGCAAGCACGCGGTCCTCGGGCGACCTCCTGAAAACGTCATCGAGCTCTTCGAGTAGCCATGGACGTTCATCTTCTCGCCACGCTCCCCCTCTGGCTTGCAGCGTTTCTGCTATCGCTCACCTGCCACGAGGCGGCGCACGCCCTCGTGGGTAAGCTCGGCGGTGATTCGACCGCCGCCGCCCAGGTGACGCTCGACCCATTGCCACACATCAGGAGAGAGCCGTTCGGCACGCTCGTGGTTCCCATCTTGTCGTTCTTCCTGCAGGGCGGCGGCTGGATGATCGGTTGGGCCAGCGCACCCTACGACGCGGCGTGGGCGAAACGTCACCCAAGGCGCGCCGCCAGCATGGCCGCGGCGGGTCCTGCGGCGAATTTTGCCCTAGTTTTCCTCGCCGCCGTAGCGATCCGAGTGGGAGTCGAGACCGGTTACTTCACGCTGCCCATCGACGGGCTGAGCCTCGAAACCCTGGCGGTCGCGCCTTCCGGTGTCGCCCAGGGGCTGGCTCTTTTCTTGAGCGTTCTGTTTTCGATCAACGTCGTCCTCGGCACGTTCAACCTCATTCCGCTGCCCCCGCTCGACGGATACGCGATCGTCCCTCTGATACTGAACGACCGGCTCCGCGACAAGTGGTTCGGGCTTTTCTCCGGCGGCGGCTCACTGATGGGCCTGCTCATCGCGTGGTTCATATTCGGTCGCTTGATACCACCGGTGTTCAAGGCGGCCATCCGCGTGCTGCATTGGGGTATGTAGCCGGCGTCCCGTGCTATTGTGAGCCCGTGCAAAGGATTGGGGCGGTGCTCGGGTGCGCACTATGGCTGACGGCGTCTGTCTCCATGGCCGACGCGGCAGACGCTCACTATCAGCTCGCCAAGACACTACGCGCTCAGGGCCAGTACGAGGAGGCGCTCGCGGAGATCGACCTCGCGGTAGCCGCAAGGCCGACCTATGCCCAAGGCCATCTCGCCCGTGGTTCGATCTTACGGAGGCTCGGTCGATTCGAAGCCGCGCTCAGCGCCTTCAAACGCGCGATTGAGCTCCAGCCCAAAGAGGGTCGCGCCTACGGTCTGGCGGGGGCGGCCCTGCTCCGGCTCGACCGCCTGGCAGAGGCGGTGAAGTACCTCAAAAAGGCTACGGAACTCGAGCCCAAGCACACCAACCATTGGCTCAACCTCGGTGTGGCTTACCGCAAATCAAAGAACAACGACGCCGCGATCGCGACGTACCAGAAGGCGCTGAAGGTCGTCCCGAACGACCCGCAGCTGCTAAACAATCTTGGCGTGGCGCTCCGCAAGGCGCGACGATACGACGCGGCGATCGAGGCCCACGAGCAGGCGAGCAAAGCGGCGCCGTACGACCCGGACATCTCCCGCAACTTGGCGATCTCTTTGCGCGGCGCGAAGCGGTACAAGACCGCAATCCCGATCTACATTCAAGCGATCGAGCTCGGCGACGGCGGCCCGGCTGACCTTTTGTTCGACTTGGCGTCTTGCTACGAGAAGGTTGGCAACACCAAGATGGCGATCGCCACGTTCGAACGTTACATCCAAGCCACCGAAAAGAGCGAGCCCGAAGCAGCGCAGCGCGCGCAACGCGCGGTGGACAACCTCAAGCAGAGATAGCGAACTCGCGAAGCACTCTCCGGTCTGCGCCTCGATATGTCGCCCTAGAGTGCGGAGATTTTCGTTTGTGGTCGAGCGCCCCCGCAGAGAGCGACTGAGAGGTACACTAGTACCTCGCAGGGAGCGAACGAGGAGGTAAGCCGACCACAAGCGAAAAGATCCGTGCTCTAGTTGATGAAGAAGCTGAAGCCGGCCTCGATGCTCCACCCCTGGTTTGGCGCGCCGGGCGGCATCTTGAAGTATCGCGTCCATCGACCGCGCACTTCAAGCCCCAACCAGTCGATGAGGCCATACCCGACGCCCGCGAACGCGCCGATGGTGCCGGTGCCCTCCACGTGGGTTACCAACGGGACGCCGAGGTAGCCCCCTGTAAAGGCGCCCGAGAGCCGAAGGCTCTTGATGTTGCCCCGAAGCGCGAGCATGGCGCCGCCTCCGAAACCGGGGTCGTCCAGCGGCCAGCTCTTTCCGAGCCATTGGAAGTAAGCGCCGACATGTAGAGGCCCCGCCACGCCATAGGACCCGTCCAACCACAGGGTCGGCTGCCATTTTCGTCGGCCGTTGAACTTGGATACGGTGCCACCGAACACCCCGTCGAAGACGACCAGATCGTAGGCGTCCGCGGAGGCGCTCCGGACGTGCCCGAGCAGTACACAGGAGACGACCAATGAGCACAGCAGGACGGGCAGGAGCGTAGATCGCTTCACGCCCAAGGCTGTTACCACAGCTCAGATGAGGGCCCGTAAAACCTACGGGACCGAGGCTGCGACTCAGCCCGCTATCGCCTCGACGATGACGTCCGAGACGCCGAATTTCTTGAGGAACTCCGCGCGGGCTTCCTTCATTTGGCTGACCCATTGTTCGTAGTCGGCATGCCGCCCACGGCCGTCGTAGAAGCGGCTCGGGTTCAGAATCTCGGCAGGGACCTGGGCGACGAGGTGGGCGTTCTCGGGAGCGTCGACGTCGACGATCTCGTAACCGAAGTCCGGATCCTTTTTCCATTTGATCGCGCCGCTGAGCAGCGCCTCGAGCATAGCGCTCGAATGGCGAATCTTGACCTTGAGCGCGTTGTTCTCTTTGGTGTCGCTGGCCTCGCCACCGACGTAACCGGTGTTCATCAGCCACATGGTGACGCCCGGCATGGTCGCGGCAAGCTCCGCGAAGCGCTTCGCCTGCAGCCCGTGTTTCGCTGGGAAGAACGGCTGCGTGAATGGCGAACGCGTCTTGCCGCGGTCCTTGCCTGCTGCGCTGGTCTTCGAGGTTTCGCCGAGCATGAAGTAGCCAGCGGCCTGCTCGGGCGACGTGAAGCGAACGATGCCCGGCATCGCTGCGTCGCGCCCCTCGTCCCGGTTGAGGATGCCCATCGACTTGACCTGCGGAATGTCGTGCAGGTCTGCAGCGTCGGGAATCGAGCTCATGGGCACGATCGAGCGGCCGTTTTGCG
>JAUXFZ010000139.1 GCA_030622585.1 Myxococcales bacterium | reverse complement strand
GCTTCGTATGGATCCTGACGCTCGCCGGGTTCTGGGTAGCTCTCAGGAAAAAACCGCTTTGGGCAACGCGAAACATCGATGAAATTGTGTTCGGTCTCTTCCTGTTCGTCTGCCTGTTCAACTGCATTCTAACGTGGCTACACGGATCCTACGATTCACCGTATGCGCTGACGCAACTATTCGTGCTCATCGGTGTGAACTTCTTCATCTCGTGGACCCCCGCCCGCGCAGCGGCCTTCGGACTCTCCGTGTACGGTCTGTTCTCCCTTCCGATGGTGCTGGGACAGGTTCCGGTCGGTGATGTGAAGATCACTACTCTGTATCAAGCCGTCCTCCTTGGCACGATCTTCATCTTGGTCGGATTCCAAAGACACAGGTTGGCGCTTGAAAAGAGCGAGTTCTACGCACGCGTGGAGCTTCAGACAACGAAGGCCAGCTTGCAAGAAGCCTTCGAGCAACTCCAAGAAGTCGATCGCCTCAAGTCCGAGTTCTTTGCCAATGTCAGTCACGAGTTGCGGACGCCTTTGACTTTGATCTTGTCGCCCGTGGACGAGCTTCTGGGGAAGCTTCGGCCTAGTGCGGAACGCGACGCGCTGAAGGTCGTTCGTCGGAACGCAACGCGACTCCTCCGGATGATCGACGACCTGCTGGACTTGGCTCGGCTGGAGGCGGGTGGGCTTCGCCTGCGGATCATGCAGTTCGACCCCTGTGAGCTGGCGCGCCGGGTGGCAGAGAATGCGATGCCAGCGGCGCGAGCGAAGGACCTCGATCTTATTTTTGACGCGAACTGCGAGCCTGCGGAGCGTTACGGCGACCCGCACCGGATCGAGATAATCCTCACGAATCTGGTCGGAAACGCTATGAAGTTCACGCCGGCCGGCGGTCGGATTCAAGTCAACGTGTTCCACAATGCCGCCGGAACCTCCATCGAGGTGACGGACACTGGCCCGGGGATTGCGCGCGAGGAGCAGCAACGGATCTTCGAACGCTTCCATCAGACCGAGACCTCCGAGAGGCGTCAGCAAGGCGGGGTAGGCATCGGTCTCGCGCTGGCGCGTGAGCTTGCCCAACTTCACGGGGGGTCCCTGACGGTTGACAGCAAGGTCGGCGAAGGGTCGACGTTCACCCTCTTCTTGCAGAGCGGCAGTGACCACTTCCACACCGAGATCATGGAGCGGCGACAGCTCCAGGTGGACGATCATCCCGGCCGTCGTGTCGAGGATCGCATGACCGGTGTGCATACACGCCCGATGGAAGAGACGACGACCGAGTTGCGGCAGAGCCAGCGTCCTCCCGAACGTGTGCTCCTCGACCGGGGACGACTTCCGCGCGTCCTCGTCGCCGAAGACGAAGTTGACCTTCGGGGCTTCATCGTGGGCGTCTTGAAGGAGAGCTACGATGTGGACGCGGCGGGCGACGGTGCCGAAGCGCTAGAGCTTCTAAAACAGCACCGCCCCGACTTGGTGCTCACCGACGTGATGATGCCAGGCACCAGTGGTCTCGACCTCTGTCGCGCCATCAAGGAGGACCCTTCCCTGCAGCACATCCCCGTAATTCTGCTGACCGCACGTGGTGAGAATGAAGCGGCGCTCGAGGGCTACGAGGCTGGTGCAGACGACTTCGTCTCGAAGCCCTTTCACACCAAAGTGCTTCAGGCCCGCATTCGCGCGCACCTCAAGATGCGTGGGCTCAGCCTGCAGCTTGCCGATCAGGCACGCCTTGCATCCGCCGGAACACTCGCGGCCGGCCTCGCCCACGAGGTGAAGAACCCACTCAATGCGGCAGTGAATGCGGCGAGGGTATTGGAGAAGGGCGGGTCCACGCGTGTATCGAACGAGAAGCTGATGGCGCTCATCATCGATGCCCTTGAACGTATCGACGGCGTCGTCTCTGCGTTGGATGCCCACGCACGCCCAGCCGATGGCACGGACCTCACGCCATGCAACGTTCGCAACGCCGTAGAGTCCACGCTGACTTTGCTCGATCACAAGATGAAGCGAGTAGCCGTGCACGAGGACTATGAGGTGACCGGAGACGTGTTCGCACCTGCACGGGCGTTCAACCAAGTGCTCCTCAACCTGCTCGACAACTCGATTCGCTCGGGCGCCGCCAACATCTGGATCGAGCTTCGGCAGCTCGACAAGCAGATCTCAGTCACCGTCGCTGACGATGGCCCTGGCGTGCCGCCCGACATGGTGCACCGGATCTTCGACCCCTTCTTTACAACGAGAGTGGAAGGGGAAGGCACTGGGCTTGGGCTTCATTTGAGTCGAAGAATCGCGCAGGAGTGTGGTGGTGAGCTAAGATATGAACCTAGGCCCGGTGGGGGGGCTCGATTCGTGATGGAGATTCCCGCGATGGAGCAAGCGGCATGACAGCGCACGTATTATTCGTTGATGACGAGGAGCCGAACCTCGTCGTGTTTGAGGCGGTGTGCGGGGACGACTTTCCCGTGTTGACCGCGTCGAGCGCCGCGGCTGGGCTTCAGTTGATGGAGGAGCACGAGATTGGGGTCGTGCTAACCGACCAGCGGATGCCGGGCATGACAGGCATCGAGCTTCTCGAAAAGGTCGAGGCTGAGTATCCGGATGCGATTCGCCTGTTGATCACCGCCTACTCCGACCTGCAGGCTGCCGAAGACGCGATCAACCGCGGGCACGTGCGGCGCTACATGCGCAAGCCGTGGGAACCCGAGGTGCTGCGCGCAGAGCTTCGCGATGCGATCGACCTCTACAATCTCAACACTCGCGTCAAGGAGCTCGAGCAGCGTCTTCTCGACACGGAACGCGCGTACTCATTGAGCGTGGTGGCGAGTGGGCTTGCCGATGAGCTGCGGAATCCGGTGGGCTGGATTCGCAACAACCTCACCGTCATCGAGACATCGATCACGGCAGCCACGGCAGCGCTCGAGGAGGCGACTCCGAATGTGACGCGCGCGCGTGGAACGTTGGCGCAGGTTGAGAACGCAGTGACCGATGCACGCGATGGCGTGAAGCGGATCCTCGAGCTCACCGAAGAAATGGCCAAGGCGCCCGAGGAAGTGCAGACCGAGATCGTCGATTTGGCGGACGCCGTGCGCGTTGCGCTTCGCAAGGCGGAGAGCAGCGGGCTTCGCGGGCGGGCGTTGATCGAGGTCACCACCGGCGTCGAGCCGAAGGTGATGGCCACGCGGACCAACATCGTGCAGATCGCGCTAAACCTGCTCGCGAATGCGATTCAGCGGGCGGCAACACGCGAAGGCGGACAGGGGATCGTCCGGGTCACGACCGCGATGCTTGGCGACCAGGCCGTGCTCGACGTGTCCGACAACGGCCCACGCATAGAGGCAGATCAGATGGACGGCGTGTTCAAGCCATTCGGCGTCGGCGGGCGACTGCACGGCGCAGGCGTTGGCCTGGCGATTTCGAAGCGCATTGCCGAGGAGCTCGGCGGGCAGCTCGAGGTGAGTACGACGGACGGAAAAGAGACACGGTTCCGGCTGACCTTGCCGCCAGCTAAGAACGGCACAGCCAAGGCATGAGCGCGGCGGAGAGTCCTGGTGCGCACCAGTTCGGACTCATCTTCGACGACAACGCCTGGCCGCTGCTTTACGTTCGGTTTCCTTCGACACCGCTGAGCATTGAGGGATTCGCATACTTCCTCGATCGGTACACGGCCATGGTGGAGCGCCGCGCGCCCTTTGCAACGATTCTCGATTCGAGGGGCCTGACGACGGCGATCACCGCGCGCCAGCGAAAGCAGCTGACCGACTGGTTCGATGGCATGGAGGAGCTGGCCAGGCAGTATCACTTCGGCATTGCGGTGCTGATCAGCCACGCGCACATTCGTGGCGGGCTCAGGGCCGTGACCTGGATCAAGCCGATCCCCGTGCGGGTCGCGCCATTCGGTTCGATCGCCGACGCGGCCCCGTGGCTTCGTGAGATCTTCGCCGAGCGGGAAATCCCGCTCACGCCCTCCATCGAAGCGCTCCTCACAGGCCGCAGCTAAAGCAGGGGCCGCCCTCGTTACTTCATGGCGTAGCCGGTGGCGCGGACTACCGCCTCCAAGTCTGCGGCGCGTACCGAGCCCTCTACCGTTGCCTGACTGGGGTCGAGCGTGACCGTCGCGGATGTGACGCCGTCGGTCTCGCGAAGAGCGCGTTCGAGCTTTCGGACGCAGTTATTGCAAGTGAGGCCGTCCACCTCGAGAGTGATCACGTCGCGCCCCACCGGAGACCTGCGCCGCATCCACGCGCCTCGAAGGTCGTCGAACACGAAGTAGACGAACAGCCCCGCCAGAACCAACGCAGACGCCCAGGCCCACCAGGGGTGCCCGTGCTCGTGGGTGAGGGTGCCAAGTGCTTCGAACGGGATGAAGGCGTCGTAGAGGTACGCGAGCCCAACGCTTCCGAACACGACGGTCGCGAGATAGACGGCGAGGACGCGTCCGCCAAAGGCTCTCTTCACCGCGCCGATCGTGGCGATGTTGGTCGCCGGGCCGGCCATCAAAAAGACGAGGGCGGCGCCAGTTGGCAGGCCTTGCGCGATCAGCGCGGCAGCGATCGGTACGGAGGCCGTCGCGCAGACGTAGAGCGGGAGCGCTATGCCCAACGCGGCTAAGCCAGCGAGCGCAGGATGAAGCTCGGACCAGCCCGCGATTGCGCCCGGTGGAATCCATACGGTGATGGCCGCTGATGCGACGACGCCGAAGACGATCCACTTCCAGATGGGGCGAATGACGTCGACTACGTGCTCGAAGAAGCCGACGGTGGATTGAGGAGCCGTTGCCTCCTCGAGGCGTGCGATGCCATCCGCGTCGGTGTGCAACGCTTCGGTGGCCGCGCCGCCGACAAGCCCCATCACCAGCGCGCTCAATGCCTTGAAGATCGTGAACGGCCAACCGAGGAACGAGGCGCTCACCAGAATCGAGTCGACGCCCGTTTGTGGAGTGCTGATTAGAAACCCGACGGCGGCCCCGTCGCTCGCACCGTCCTTCTTGAGTCCGAGCGCGGCGGGAATGACGCCGCAGGAACACAGCGGCAGCGGCACTCCCAACGCAACCGCCTTCCCGACGCCCCCGAGCCCGCGAAACTGACGGCGCGCGAAGTCCCGAGGCAGCAACACGTGGAGCAAGCCGGCAGCCGCGGCTCCGAGGAGAAGCCAGGGCGCGAGTTGAAGCCACACTTGCCAGACCGCGTCGAGCACGTGGACGATATGGGTCTCGGGCCGTGGTTGCGCAATCCCCCTAGAGGGAAACGTCGCCCAGGGTGTTGCCCTGGTAGCCGGCGGCTTGCATGGCCGTGATGAGAACCGTTGCCGGGTGGGCCCGGTTGCCATTGACGTGCTCGCCTGGGTTCAGGCCGCCGGCGCGTCCGGCCATGAGCATGACCATGTTCTCGACGGAGTGCGTTTGATTCTGGGAGCTGGCGTCGTTGAGCTGCAGGCCGTGACCCGCCTCTGCCGTGAACATGATCACGCTGTTGTCGAGCACGCTGCCGCCGGCCTCGGGAGTGTTGCGTAGCTTGTCGATCAAGTACGCGTAGTGAGAGATGTGCCACTGGAGCAGGCCGGCCGACGGGATCTGCCCACGGTTGTTGGGGTCTCCATTGTGGCCGACTTCGTGTAGGTCGCCGCCCACCGATGCCCAGCGTGCGGGGCGGACGGTACCCGCGAGTGTCCCGAGGCCGTCGGCGATGGGGCGCGCGTTCATGTGTGACTGGAACGCGGTGATCTGAAGAGACGCGGCGCGCGTGAGGTCGCATACGAACGCCATATGGATCAGGTCGGCGAAGATGCGCGACCGCGTGTGCTCGTCGCTGTAGCCCGTCCCCGACGTGACCGAGCCACTGCCGCCGCCGTCGTGATCACCACCGATGGGCGGGTCAGCGCCCGGGTCTGTCGGTACGTAGCACTGTCCTCCCACGACAGGGGGCAGCGCGTTGATGCGGTTTTCGAGATCACGGATCTCGTCGAAGTGCCTTTCGAGGCGCTCTTGGTCGGCGCGGCCCACGTTGTTGACGAGCTGCGCGCGCTTTTCGAGCACGAGGTCGAGGACGCTGCGGCGCGCGCGAAGCTCGAAGTCGAACCGGGCTGCGTCATCGTCGTCGTCGGGGACGAAGCCCTGGAAGAGCGAACGGTACGCCACCTGCGGGCTGGCCTGCGCCTCGATGCGGGCGCTTCGCCCTCCCCCGGGACCGTACGAGATGTACTGGCGGCCGGAGAAACCGTACCCGCTCACGTAGAAGCCGGGCTGCGAGCGCACTACAAGTGATTCGTGCGTCGTCTGCCCGGCGTTGAGCTGCGCGATCACCTGGTCGGAGGTGATGCCGTTGCAGCTGTATTCAGGAGAGGTCGAACGCGTGCCGGACAGCAATGGGCTGCAACCGCCACCGTGGAAATCACGATAGGCACCGGCGGTCGGCACGGCGCTGCCGTCCGAGGAGTTGGCATTGAACGGAATCGCCAGGTTCGAGACCATGGTGAAGTCGTTCTCCATGCCCTGAAGCGGAAGAAGCGGTGTCGTAAGGGCGAAGCCGCGGCCGTAGCTGGTATCGGCGATGAAGTGGCCGCCCTCGGTGACGCTCTGACCGTCGATGCGGCTTTGGTTCTTGGCGTAGTTGTCGCAGCCGAGTGCCTGACCGGCGAACAGGATAGCGTATCGTGACGGAGAGCCTTGCGCGCTGCTCGGGCGGGCTGGGAGCATGCATTCG